>NZ_BAABIG010000037.1:0-660 GCF_039542605.1 Streptomyces ziwulingensis | reverse complement strand
GCCTGGTGTCGAGCGTGCGCGGGAGGGTCTGCGGGAGGATGTGACCCGGGTCTTCACGGAGCTGGCGGGGCGTGCGGGGGACGGTTCGTGGGGCCGGGGGCGGGTGGCGGCCGGGGAGGCGGTGTTGCTGGGGGAGTATCTGCCGGTGGCGCGGCGTTCGCTGGCGGACCGGGTGGGGCTGGAGTACGGCATGGAGGGTGCTCTGCGGGAGGGCGGTGAGAGTTTCCACCGGCTGACCGCCGAGCGTGGTGAGGTGACCGGGCGGGAGCGTCTGCGGCACGGTGTGGAGGAGGAGACCCGGGAGCGGCTGGCGGGGGAGTTCCGGGGCGAGTGGATGCGCCGGTATCACGAGGTGTACGGCCCGTCCGAGCGTGATCTGGACGCCTGGCTGGCGCGTGAGCGGGACAGTGGTGACGCGTTCGGCGGGACGGTCCGTTCGGAGTGGGAGGCGTTGGGCGAGGAGGTCGCCAGGCCGTTTGACGCGGCCGGGCGGGGCCGTGCGGAGGCGGACGCGGTGGCCGCCGGTGAGCAGGCCCGGCGGGAGAACCAGGAGTGGCGGCGGCGGATGGCCGCCAACTTCCAGAGTTTCCTGGGCAAGGGCGCGGTGCTGGAGGAACTGGCGGGCGCGGCCGAGGCCCGGGTGGGGGAGATCCGTTCGGC
>NZ_BAABIG010000036.1:0-1439 GCF_039542605.1 Streptomyces ziwulingensis | reverse complement strand
TGATGAGTTCGACGCGGGGATGGGGGAGCTGACGCGGGGCTTGCGGACCCGGCTGGAGCTGGAGGCCGCCGCAGATGACCTCTTCGTACGCGCGGCGCACCTGGAGAACGACAGGACACCTGCCGCTTGGACGGACCGGGCCCGCGCGGATCTGCTCTCCGAGTTCGATGATCTGACGCGGACTCTGCCCGGTGAGGACGGTCGTCCGGCCCGTCGGTTGTCGTATGAGGAGTGGCTGGAGCGGCGGCCGGCGCTGGAGTCGGTGGTGGCCGAGCTGCCGGGGCGCTGGGAGGCGCGGCTGCGGGCCATGGAGGTGGAGGAGGGCCTGCGTGCCCGGGTCGAGGAGCATGTGGAGGAGGCGCGTGCGCGGTGGCTGACGGAGGCGGGGCGTGATCCGGGGGAGGCTGCCGCGGTCGACGGTGAGGCGGTGGTGGCCGGTCACCGTGCCGACCTGGCCGCCGAGGGTGAGCGGGTGCTGGCCGGGCGGGAGCGGCGGGAGCTGAGTGCCGGGGAGTGGGACACCTACGCGGAGCGGATGCGGCAGGCCGACGGGCGTCTGGTGGAGCAGTTGCCGGTGCGGCTGGATTTCCAGGTGGGGCTGGAGCGGGGGCTGGCCGAGGCGGATCTGATGGTCGAGCGGCTGGACGCGCAGGGGCCTGGTGTCGAGCGTGCGCGGGAGGGTCTGCGGGAGGACGTGACCCGGGTCTTCACGGAGCTGGCGGGGCGGGCCGGGGACGGTTCGTGGGGCCGGGGGCGGGTGGCGGCCGGGGAGGCGGTGTTGCTGGGGGAGTATCTGCCGGTGGCGCGGCGTTCGCTGGCGGACCGGGTGGGGCTGGAGTACGGCATGGAGGGTGCTCTGCGGGAGGGCGGTGANGGGGGCGGGTGGCGGCCGGGGAGGCGGTGTTGCTGGGGGAGTATCTGCCGGTGGCGCGGCGTTCGCTGGCGGACCGGGTGGGGCTGGAGTACGGCATGGAGGGTGCTCTGCGGGAGGGCGGTGAGAGTTTCCACCGGCTGACCGCCGAGCGTGGTGAGGTGACCGGGCGGGAGCGTCTGCGGCACGGTGTGGAGGAGGAGACCCGGGAGCGGCTGGCGGGGGAGTTCCGGGGCGAGTGGATGCGCCGGTATCACGAGGTGTACGGCCCGTCCGAGCGTGATCTGGACGCCTGGCTGGCGCGTGAGCGGGACAGTGGTGACGCGTTCGGCGGGACGGTCCGTTCGGAGTGGGAGGCGTTGGGCGAGGAGGTCGCCAGGCCGTTTGACGCGGCCGGGCGGGGCCGTGCGGAGGCGGACGCGGTGGCCGCCGGTGAGCAGGCCCGGCGGGAGAACCAGGAGTGGCGGCGGCGGATGGCCGCCAACTTCCAGAGTTTCCTGGGCAAGGGCGCGGTGCTGGAGGAACTGGCGGGCGCGGCCGAGGCCCGGGTGGGGGAGATCCGTTCGGC
>NZ_BAABIG010000035.1:0-4003 GCF_039542605.1 Streptomyces ziwulingensis | reverse complement strand
ACACGGCTCCGTCCGCCTCCAAGTCGTCGTCGGAGCCGAAAACAATTCCGGCCACAGGGAGGTGAGCATCCACTCCCGACCCGACCCCGACACCCCTACCCCCACCGCCACCGCCACGAACACCGAACCACCCTGGACATGCCACGCCACCGGCCTGCTCACGGTGGACAACACCACTCGACCGCCCGCTCCCTCGACCGCCTGGCCTCCGCCCGACGCGGTGGAGGACGACCTCGACGGCGCCTACGACCGGCTCGCCGAGCAGGGCTACGGCTACGGCCCCGCGTTCCGTGGCCTGCGACGCGTGTGGCGGCGCGGCGACGAGATCTTCGCCGAGGTAGAGCTGCCGGAACAACAGCGCTCCGACGCTACGGGTTTCACCCTCCACCCCGCCCTCCTCGACGCGGCACTGCACACCCTGCTGCCCGGCTTCTCCCTCCAGGAGGCAGCGGCCCGTTCCGTCCTGCCCTTCGCCTGGGCCGGCCTGCGCCTGCACGCCACCGGTGCGACCTCGCTGCGGGTGTGGCTGACCGTCACCGCCGCGACGGGCGGTGGGCAGGCTGGCCCCGCCACCACGTCGGTGTCGCTGGTGGCCACGGACCACACCGGCGCGCCGGTCGTGACGGTGGATGAGCTGGTCCTGCGTCCGATGGCACGGGAGGGGCTGCGGGGCGCGCCCACCGTCGTCGAGCACGATGCGCTGTACCACCTCGACTGGACCCTCCTGCCGGGCCGGGAAGCGGCAGGCACGGCCCGACTCGGCTCCGCTGCCGGCTCCGGCGCCCCGGTCGCCGACCCGGCGCCCTGGGCCGTACTGGGAACCGACGCCCCGCACCTGGCCGAGAGCCTGGGCTCGGCCGGGGCGCCCATCGTCCATGCGGACCTCGCCGCCCTGACCCGGTCGGTCGAGGCCGGCCACGGCCCCGTACCCTCCGCGGTCGTGCTGTGCGTCGCCGCATCGGACAGCGAGGGCGACGACGACGGCGGTGACGGCGTCGTCGGTGACAGGGACGGCGACATGGCACGACGAACCCACGAGGTGACCCTTCAGGTCCTCGACGTGGTGCAGTCGTGGCTGGCCGACGAGCGGTTCGGCAGCTCCCGGCTGATCGTTCTGACCCGCGGCGCGGTCACCACACCGGCCGGCACCGGCGCACCCGACGGCAACGACGCGTTCGGCGGCGGTGGCGCACCCGACGGCGGCGCCGGCGCACCGACCGCTCTGCCCGCCGCCGCCGTCTGGGGTCTGGTGCGTACGGCGCAGACGGAGCACCCGGACCGTTTCGCGCTCATCGACACCGACGCGCGGCCGGAATCGATGACGGCACTGCCCGCGGCGATGGCCGCGGACGAACCGCAGCTCGCGATCCGCGCCGGACGGCTCCTGGCACCCCGGCTCGCACGCAGCGCGGGCGTCGATGTCCTCGTCCCGCCCGCCGGGACAGCGCAGTGGCGGCTGGTCCTGGACGGCAAGGGAACGCTGGAGAACCTGAAGGCCGTCCCGTGCCCTGAGGTGATGCAGCCGCTCGGCCCCGGCCAGGTACGCATCGCCGTCCGTGCCGCGGGCCTGAACTTCCGGGACGTGCTCATCGCCCTCGGCATGGTGCCCGAGCAGCACGCCCTGATGGGCGCGGAGGGCGCCGGCGTGATCCTGGAGACCGGTCCGGGCGTCACCGACCTCGTGCCGGGAGACAGGGTCACGGGCTACTTCGACGGTGCCTTCGGACCGGTGGCCGTGGCCGACCGCAGGCTGCTCGCCAGAATCCCCGAGGGATGGACCTTCACGCAGGCGGCCTCCGTTCCGGTGGTCTTCCTCACCGCCTACTACGGTCTGGTCGACCTGGGCCACCTGCGCCCCGGCGAGTCCGTACTCGTCCACGCCGCGGCCGGCGGCGTGGGCATCGCCGCGGTCCAGCTAGCCCGCCACCTCGGCGCCGAGGTGTACGGGACGGCCAGCCCGGGCAAGTGGGACACCCTGCGCTCGCTCGGGCTGGACGACGCCCACATCGCCAGTTCCCGGACCCTGGACTTCCACGACCAGTTCCTCGCCGGCACCGGCGGCAAGGGCGTGGACGTCGTGCTGAACTCCCTGGCGGACGAGTACATCGACGCCTCCCTGCGACTCCTCTCCCAGGGTGGCCGCTTCCTGGAGATGGGCAAGACCGACATCCGCGACGCGGCGCAGGTCGAGGGGGCGCATCCGGGAGTGAGCTACCAGGTCTACGACCTGACGGCGCTCGCCCGCACCGCGCCCGGCAGCGAGGGCGCGGTCCCCGAACGCCTGCAGGAGATCCTCACCGAGGTCCTCGGCCTGTTCGAGCGTGGCGTACTGCGACCGCTCCCCGTGACCACCTGGGATGTGCGCCGGGCACCCGAGGCGTTCCGCCACCTGTCCCAGGCCAAGGCCGTGGGGAAGATCGTCCTGACCGTTCCCGCGCCTCTGGACCCCAAGGGCACGGTGCTCGTCACCGGTGCGACCGGAGTCCTCGGAGCCCTCACCGCCCGGCATCTGGTGACGGAGCACGGCGCACGCAACCTGCTGCTCGTCAGCCGCAGCGGCGCCCGGGCCGCCGGCGCCGCCGGGCTCGAAGCGGAGCTGCGGGATCTCGGCGCCCGGGTGACCGTCGCCGCATGCGATGTCGCCGACCGTGACGCGCTGGCCGCCCTGCTGGCCTCCGTACCGCCCGAACATCCCCTGACCGCGGTCGTGCACACCGCCGGCGTCCTGGACGACGGCGTGGTGACCGCCCTGACCCCGCGGCAGACGGAAACGGTGCTCAGGCCCAAGGTGGACGCCGCCTGGAACCTCCACGACCTGACCCGGCACCTCGACCTGTCGGCCTTCGTCCTCTACTCCTCCTTCGCCGGCCTGCTGGGCACACCCGGCCAGGCCAATTACGCCGCCGCCAACGCGTTCCTCGACGCGCTGGCCGCCCACCGCCGGGCGCAGGGCCTGGCCGCCACCTCCCTCGCGTGGGGCCTGTGGGCGGAGGCGAGCGGGATGACCGGACACCTCACCGACGCCGACCACCGCCGCATGGCCCGGAGCGGACTGCTCGCGCTGTCCTCGACGGACGGCACGGCGCTGTACGACGCGGCCCAGCGCCTCGGCGAGGCCGTCGTCGTGCCCGCGCGGCTCGACATCGCGGCCCTGCGGGCCCAGGGCGACGCCGTTCCCACCCTGCTGCGGGACCTGACCCGCGCGGCGGTGAGCGGCGGCGGCCGGCGGCCCCGGCTGGCGACCGCCTCGGACGCGGGCGGGGACAGCCCGGCGTCGTCCCTCCAGCAGCGGCTGCGGGACCTGCCGGAGCGGGAACGCATCCAGACGCTGACGGACCTGGTCCGGGCGCAGGTGGCCTCCGTCCTCGGGCACGGCAGTCCCGAGAGCGTGGACGAGGACCGGGCGTTCAAGGACCTCGGCTTCGACTCCCTCACCGCCGTGGAGCTGCGCAACCGGCTGGGCGCCGCCACCGGGCTCCGGCTGCCCACCGCCCTGGTCTTCGACCATCCGACGACCGGTGAACTGGCCCGGTACCTGCGCGAGCGGTTCACGCTGGACGAGGTCTCCGCGGCGGAGCCCGTACTGGCCGACATCGAACGTCTCAAGAGCACGCTGCGGGCGGCGCTCGCCGCCGACGACGGCACCGACCGCGACCGGATGACCGACGGCCTGCGGGAACTGCTGGCCCTGTGCGGCACCGCCCAGGGCGCCCGCGGCACCAAGGTCACCGACTCCGGCTCCCACTCCGACTCAGCGCACCGCTCCGACTCCGACTCCGACGAACCCGACATCGACTCCGCCAGCGACGACGAGCTGTTCGCGCTGGTCGACGAACTCGGCTGACTGGCTACCCAGGGGGAACACGTGGCTGACGAGGCGAAACTCCGCGACTACCTCAAGCGGGCCGTCGCCGACGCGCGCGAGGCACGCAAGCTGCTGCGGGAGGCGGAGGACAAGGCGTACGAGCCGATCGCGATCGTCGGTATGGCGTGCCGTTTCCCG
>NZ_BAABIG010000034.1:0-166695 GCF_039542605.1 Streptomyces ziwulingensis | reverse complement strand
GCTTCTCCGCTGCTGGTCAGACCCACTCGTGAACACCCCACCGCGACAACTGCTCGCGAAGCAGTTGAGAGAATCCCGTCCGATCGGATAGATCGGGCGGGATTCTTCGTTGTGGTGAAGCACTGCGGTGAAGCACTGTGGTGAAGCCCGTGGTGATGCCCCGTCACCTTCAGGGCCGTCGCGGCGCTCGTCCCGCCGAGGCCATCGCCGTGACCGCGCGGAGTCCGGGCCGCCCGCTTCTCCGGCGGTCCGGACTCCGCCGCTCCGGTGTCCGCTACAGCTTCTTGGCGTAGTTCAGGCTGTCCTCGTGGAAGCGGTAGTAGCCGAACTTCTCGCACGGTTCGTAGCCGCTGGAGGTGTACAGGGCGACGGCCTCGGGCTGCTTGGTGCCGGTCTCCAGGATCATGCGGATGCGGCCCGCGGCGCGGGCGTCCTCCTCCAGGGCGGCGAGGATGCGGCGGGCCAGGCCGCGGCCGCGCATCTGCTCGATCACGAACATCCGCTTCAGCTCGGCGTCCCCGTCCCGGTACCCCTCTTCGTCGGTCTCCCGGGAACGCCAGCCGCCGGTGGCGACCGGGACGCCCGCCTCGTCGTAGGCGATGAGGTAGAGGCCGTTCGGCGGCGCGAAGTCCGACGGCTGGAGGTAGGTGGCGTCGCCGTCGTCGCCGTAGCGGACGGCGTACTCGGCCTGTACCTCGTCGTTGAGCTTCATGGCGTCGGGGTGGTCGAAGGGCACCCGGCGTATGTCCATTGTTCCTACCGTATGTCAAGGTGAATCTGGGACGGGACAGCGTCCAGTGTGCCGGTATCGTGCCGGGATGTTCACCGTGACCTCCGTCAACGTCAATGGCCTGCGTGCCGCCGCGAAGAAGGGTTTCGTGCCGTGGCTCGCCGCCACCGAGGCCGACGTGCTCTGTCTCCAGGAGGTGCGGGCCGAACCGGACCAACTGCCGGACGAGGTCCGCGCCCCCGAGGGCTGGCACGTCACGCACGCTCCCGCCGCCGCGAAGGGCCGGGCCGGCGTCTCCCTCTACACCCGCCGTGAGCCGGACCGCGTCCGGGTCGGCTTCGGCTCCGCGGAGTTCGACGGCGGCGGCCGGTACGTGGAGGCGGACCTGCCCGGTGTGACGATCGCCTCCCTCTATCTGCCCTCCGGCGAGGTGGGCACCGAGCGCCAGGACGAGAAGGTCCGCTTCATGGACGAGTTCCTCGGCCACCTCAAGGGACTGCGCGAGCGGGCCGCCGCCGACGGGCGCGAGGTCGTCGTCTGCGGCGACTGGAACATCGCCCACCGCGAGGCCGACCTGAAGAACTGGCGCGCCAACCGGAAGAACTCCGGCTTCCTCCCCGAGGAGCGGGCGTGGCTGAGCCGCGTCCTGGACCCGGCCGACGGCGGCTACGTCGACGTGGTGCGGGCGCTGCACCCGCAGGCGGAGGGGCCGTATGCGTGGTGGTCGTACCGGGGGAGGGCCTTCGACAACGACGCGGGCTGGCGGATCGACCTCCAGGTGGCGACGCCCGGGCTCGCGGCCACCGCCGTCAAGGGTTACGTCGAGCGCGCCGCCACGCACGCCGAGCGGTGGTCCGACCACGCGCCGGTGACGGTGGTCTACGACCGGTCCTGAGGGGCGGGCCGCTCTACGGCCTCTCTGGCGGCCTCTTCGGCGACTCCTCCGGCGGCCTCTCCGGCGATTTCTCCGGCCGCCCCTCCGGCCGCCCCTCCGGCGGCCCGTCCGCGATCCTCTCCGAGGGCCCTTGCCGAAGGCCGGCCTCGGCCTGTTGTTCCCGTAGTTTCCGGTCCAGGGCCAGTGAGAGTTCCGCCTCCACCACGCTGCGGGCCAGGGGGCGCAGGCGGGGGAGGTCATCAGGGGCCGCGTGGCGCAGGACCAGGTCGGCGAAGAGGGCGGCCAGGGCGTCGGCGTGGGCGCGGACGCGTCCGCCCGCGCCGAGGACCTCGGCGAGCGGGACGCCCTCGCGGACCAGGGCCGAGGAGGCGTCCAGCAGCCGGCGGCTTATGTGGACGACCTCGTCGCCGTCGATGCCGAGATAGCCCAGCTCCATCGCGGCGGCGAGGTTCTCCGGGGTGTCCTGGCCCTCGAAGCGGGCGGCGAGTTCCTCGGGGGTGAGGCGGACCGGGATCTCCTCGGTGGGCTCGCCCAGGCCCAGCAGGTCGCCGACGTCGCGGCCGTGGTCGAAGGCGTCGGCCAGCTCCGCGATGCCGTTCAGGGTGTGGCCGCGTTCCAGCAGGGCGGAGATCGTGCGCAACCGGGCCAGGTGATGGTCGTCGTACCAGGCGATACGGCCCTCGCGGCGGGGCGGCGGGATCAGTTTGCGTTCCCGGTAGAAGCGCAGGGTGCGCACCGTGATGCCGGCCTGCCGGGCCAGTTCCTCCATGCGGTATTCACACTTCTCGGTCACGCCCCGACCTTACGGCGTACCGCCGGTAACTTTCCTTCGCCCGACCCCTACCCATCGGTAGCCGCCTCCTCTACGCTCCCCATTGCGCCAGTGTTCACTGGCGGAGTCAAGGCGATGCGTGGAGGCGTCGGGATGGCCGAGCACAAGCATGTACGGGTGGCGGTGGTCGGATCCGGGTTCGGCGGGCTGGGTGCCGCGGTGCGGCTGCGCCGCGAGGGGATCACCGACTTCGTCGTCCTGGAACGGGCCGGCAGCGTAGGGGGGACCTGGCGGGACAACAGCTACCCCGGGTGCGCCTGCGACGTACCGTCACACCTCTACTCCTTCTCCTTCGCGCCGCACCCGGACTGGCCGCGCGCCTTCTCCGGCCAGCGGCACATCCGCGCCTATCTGGAGCGGGTCGCCGACACCTTCGGGCTCCGCCCCCACCTCCGCTTCGACTCCGAGGTGCGGCGGATGACCTGGGACGCCGAGAAGTTCCGGTGGGAGATAGAGACGGCGAGCGGCAACCTCTCCGCCGACGTCGTCGTCTCCGCCACCGGTCCGCTCTCCGACCCGAAGGTCCCGGACATCCCGGGCCTGGACACCTTCCCCGGGAAGGTCTTCCACTCGGCCCGCTGGGACCACGACTACGACCTCACCGGCAAGCGCGTCGCCATGATCGGCACCGGCGCCTCCGCCATCCAGATCGTCCCGGCGATCCAGCCGAAGGCCGGCCGCCTCACCCTCTTCCAGCGCACCCCGGCCTGGGTGATGCCGCGCATGGACCGGGCGATCAGCGGCGCCGAGCGCCTGCTGCACCGCGCGGTCCCCGCCACCACCAAGCTCCGCCGGGGCCTGCTGTGGGGCATGCGGGAACTCCAGGTGCAGGCGTTCACCAAGCACCCCGAGGAACTCGGCTTCGTCGAGAAGATCGCCAAGCTGAACATGGCCCGCGCGGTCAAGGACCCGGCGCTGCGCGCCAAGCTCACCCCCGACTACCGCATCGGCTGCAAGCGCATCCTGCTGTCCAGCGAGTACTACCCGGCGCTCGCCCAGCCCAATGTGGACGTGGTCGCGAGCGGCCTCAGCGAGGTCCGCGGCTCGACCCTGGTCGCCGCCGACGGCACCGAGACCGAGGCCGACGCGATCATCTTCGGCACCGGCTTCCACGTCACCGACATGCCCATCGCCGAGCGGGTGGTGGGCGCCGACGGGCACACCCTCGCCGAGACCTGGAAGGGCGGCATGGAGGCGCTGCGCGGCGCGACGGCGGCCGGCTTCCCCAACTTCATGACGGTCATCGGGCCCAACACCGGCCTCGGCAACTCCTCGATGATCCTCATGATCGAGTCCCAGCTCAACTACCTCGCCGACTACCTGCGCCAGCTCCACGTGCTCGGCGGCCGGGTCGCCCTCGACGCCCGCCCTGCCGCCGTCGAGTCCTGGAACCACATGGTGCAGGAGCGGATGAAGCGCACGGTGTGGAACACCGGCGGCTGCACGAGCTGGTACCTGGACGCCAGCGGCCGCAACACCACCGTCTGGCCCGGCACCACCGCCGAGTTCCGGCGCGCGACGCGCCGCGTGGATTTGGCGGAGTACGAGGTGCTGCGCCCGGCCGCGACCGACCACCCGTCCTCGACCGGGGGCCGGAGCGTGGCCGGGAGCCCGTCCGCCGGGGCCGGGAAGAGCGGCGCGGAGGTGGGCGCGTGAGCCGTCTCCTCGCCACCGCCTCCGGCGCGTACGCCCCGCCCGCCCCCGCCCGGGAGCTGACCGCCGTCTCCGCCGACGGCGCCCGGCTGCACGTCGAGGTGCACGGCTCGGACGGCGCCCCCGCGGTCGTCCTCGCCCACGGCTGGACCTGCTCGACCGCCTTCTGGGCGGCGCAGATCCGCGCCCTCGCCACCGACCACCGGGTCATCGCCTACGACCAGCGCGGCCACGGCCGCAGCCCGGCGAGCCCCGCCTGCTCCACCGACGCCCTCGCCGACGACCTCGAAGCGGTCCTCGCGGCCACCCTCGCGCCCGGCGAACGGGCCGTGCTCGCCGGTCACTCCATGGGCGGGATGACCGTACTGGCCGCCGCCGCCCGCCCGGCGGTGCGCGCGCACGTCGCCGCGGTCCTGCTCTGCTCCACGGGCAGTTCGAAGCTGGTCGCCTCGGCCACGGTGCTGCCGCTGCGGCCGGGACCGTTGCGGACCTGGCTCACCCGCCGCGTCCTCGGCTCCCGGGCGCCGCTCGGACCGGTCACGCCCGCCGCCCGGCGGGTCCTCAAGTACGGCACCATGGGCCCGGGTTCGGCCCCCGACATGGTCGAGGCGTGCGCCCGGATCGTGCACGCCTGCCCGCGCGGGGTGCGCCACGCCTGGTCGCGGGTGCTCGACCTGCTCGACCTCGACCACGGCATACCGGAGCTGACCGCGCCGGTGGAGGTGGTCGTCGGCACCGCCGACCGGCTGACCCCGCCGGTGCACGCCCGCGCGCTGGCCGCCGCGCTGCCCCACCTCGTCGGCCTCACCGAACTGCCCGGAGTCGGCCACATGACGCCGCTGGAGGCCCCGGACCTGGTCACCGGCAAGATACGCACGCTCGCGGACACCTACCTGTCCGCGCCCGCCTCCGCTTCCACACAGTCCGCTTCCACACAGTCCGCTTCCACACGATCCGCTTCGACACAGACCGCCGTACCGGCCGAGGAGAACGCATGAGCAGGGTGAACCTGGAAGGACGGGTCGCCGTCATCACCGGAGCCGCGCGCGGCGTCGGGGAACTGCTGGCCCGCAAGCTCTCCGCGCGCGGGGTGAAGGTGGCGCTCGTCGGCCTGGAGCCGGACGGGCTGAAGCAGGTCGCCGCCAAGCTGCACAGCGACAGCGAGATCTGGCACGCCGACGTCACCGACCAGGACGCGATGACCCGGGTCGCGGGCGAGGTGAAGGACCGGTTCGGCAAGATCGACATAGTGGTGGCCAACGCCGGTGTCGCCACCGGCGGGCCGTTCGCCGACTCCGACCACGAGGCGTGGCGCCGGGTGATCGAGGTCAACCTGATCGGCTCGGCCGTCACCGCCCGCGCCTTCCTGCCCGCCCTCTTCGAGACCCGCGGCTACCTGCTCCAGGTCGCCTCGCTCGCCGCGCTCACCCCGGCGCCGATGATGTCCGCCTACTGCGCCTCCAAGTCGGGCGTGGAGGCGTACGCGCACAGCCTGCGCGCCGAGGTCGGGCACCGCGGGGTGCGGGTCGGCGTCGGCTACCTGTCCTGGACCGACACCGACATGGTGCGCGGCGCCGACCGGGACGACGTGATGCGGGAGCTGCGGCAGCGGCTGCCGTGGCCGACGAACAAGACGTACCCGCTGGGCCCCGCCGTGGACCGGTTCGTGGAGGGCATCGAGCGCCGGTCGAGCCATGTCTACGCGCAGTGGTGGCTGCGCGGCATGCAGAGCGTGCGCGGCTACCTGCCGACGGTCATCGGCGCGGTCGGGCAGCGGGAGATGCGGCGGTTCGCGGGCCGGCTGGACGGCATGCGGGTCGGGCTGGTCGGAGCGGGCGGCGCGGCCGACGAACAGCAGCGGACCACGCTCCGTAACTGATCGACATGCGCAGGGTCACCGCCCGTGTGAATCTGATCGGGCCCGGCCACTTCACCGGCCGGAACCGACTCACCCAGGAGTGAACCCACATGGGTATCAAGGACCAGTTCCAGGAGAAGTCCGAGCGGCTGCGGGACCAGGGCCGGCCCGAGGCCGACCAGGCCAGGGACCGCCTGCAGCAGGAGCGCGGCCGTCGTCGGGACGACGACGGCCCGGAGCAGCCGGCCCGCCGCGAGGCCGACGACCGCTTCGACACGGACTTCGACCGCGATCGCAACCGCGACCGGGACCGCGACCGGGACCGCGACAGCAACCGCTGACGCGAGACGCCGTCGAGCGGTCAGGGGCGCCCCTCCGGTGACGGAGGGGCGCCCCTTCCCTCTGTCCGGTCACTACCTCAGTTCTCGCGGGATTCGCGGGATTCGCGGGGCTTCCGGGGTGGCAGCGGCGGACGGGAGCGGTCCGGTACGTCGTCCAGGCCGGGCGGGGTGGCGGGCGGGCCGGCCGCCAGCAGCTCCAGGGCGATCCGGACCGCCTCGTCCAGCACCGGACAGCGGCCCTCGGCCCAGTCCAGCGGGGTGCGCAGGACGGGTACGTCGGGGTCGACGCCCCGGTTCTCCACCGACCAGCCGTAGGCGTCGAACCAGGCCGCGTTCATCGGCACCGTGATCACCGTGCCGTCGCCCAGGCCGTGCCGCCCGGTGATGCCGACCACCCCGCCCCAGGTGCGCTGCCCCACCACCGGCCCGAGCCGCAGCAGCTTGAACGCCGCCGTGATCATGTCGCCGTCGGAGGACGTCGCCTCGTCCGCGAGCGCGACGACCGGCCCGCGCGGCGCGTTCGAGGTGTACGACACCGGCTGCGCGTCCCGGGTCAGGTCCCAGCCCAGGATGGTGCGGGTCAGCTTCTCCAGGACCAGTTCGCTGATGTGCCCGCCCGCGTTGCCGCGCACGTCCACCAGGAGCGCCGGCCGGGAGACCTCCAGGCGCAGGTCGCGGTTGAACTGCGCCCAGCCCGAGCCGCCCAGGTCCGGGATGTGCAGATAGCCGCAGCGGCCGCCGCTCAGCTCCCGTACCAGCGCGCGGCGTTTGGCCACCCAGTCCTGGTAGCGCAGCGGCCGGTCGTCGACGAGCGGGACCACGGCGACGCGGCGGGGCGGCCCGCTGCCCTCGCCCGGCGCGAAGGCCAGCTCCACGGTCGTACCGCCCGCCCCGGCCAGCAGCGGGTACGGGCCCGTGACCGGGTCCACCGGGCGGCCGCCGACGTGGGTGAGGACCGCCCCCTCGCGGACGCCGGTGCCGGCCAGCGGGGAACGGGCCCTGGAGTCCGAGGAGTCGCCGGGCAGGATGCGTTTCACCACCCAGCGGCCGTCCCGGCAGACGAAGTCGGCGCCGAGCAGGCCTTGGCGGCGCCGGTAGTGGGCCGGGCCCTCGTTGCGGCGGGCGGCGGTGACGTAGGCGTGCGAGGTGCCCAGTTCGCCGAGGACCTCCCGCAGCAGGTCGGCGAAGTCGTCCGGGGAGGCGACCCGGTCCACCAGCGGGCGGTACTGGGCCAGCACCGCGTCCCAGTCCACCCCGCACATGCCGGGGTCCCAGAAGTGGGCGCGGATCAGCCGGCCGGCCTCCTCGTACGCCTGGCGCCACTCGGCACCCGGGTCGACCTCGTGCAGGATGCGGCGCAGGTCGATCCAGGTGGTGCTGTCGCCGTCGCCGGGCTCGGCGGCGGGCACGGCGCGCACCTCGTCCTCGTCCAGCACGACGAGGCGGGTGCCGTCGCCGCTGACCGCGAACCAGTCCAGGTGGTCGACGAGTTCGGACTTGCGGGCCTTGGCGAGGTCGAAGTGCTCCAGGGTGGGCCGCTCGCTGGGGTCGGCGGGGTTGGCGAAGGTCTCACCGAGGGCGCCGGAGATCGGCCAGCGCAGCCAGACCAGTCCACCGCCCGCTACCGGGTGCAGCGCGGAGTACTTGGAGGCGGTGACCGGGAACGGCGTCACCCGGCTGGCCAGCCCCTCGACCTCGACGGTCACCGCGGGGCCCGCGCCGGTCACCGCGGGCCCCTCGCCGGACGCCTCCTCGACCGGGTCCAGGCCCCCGGCGGCCGGGCGGCCCTCCGGGTTCAGCGCGAAGGGCGAGGGGGTCGCCGAGGAGAGGGGGACCAGGTAGGGGCGGCAGCCGAGCGGGAAGGAGAGGTCACCGGTGTGGACGTCGTACACCGGGTCGAAACCGCGCCAGGAGAGGAAGGCGAGGTAGCGGCCGTCGCGGGTGAAGACCGGGTTCTCGTCCTCGAACCGGCCGTCGGTGACGTCCACGACGACCGGGGCGTCCCGCCCGGTGATCCGGGCGATCCTGATCTGGCGCAGGGAGCGGCCGACGCCGGGATGGGACCAGGCCAGCCAGGTCCCGTCCGGGGAGAAGGCGAGGTCGCGCACGGGGCCGTTGCCGGACCGGATCAACTCGGTGACCTCGTCCCCGGGGGCCCCGCCGTCGGGAACCGTGTCCGTGTCGCTGCCGGGGACCGCGTCCACGTCGCTGCCGGGAACCGTGCCCGCCTCGGCGTCGGGGACCAGGCCCGCCTCACCGTCGGGGACCAGGCCCGCCTCGCCCTCGGAGACCTCGTCCGCGGGGACGGAGAGCAGCAGCAGCCGGCCGTCGTGGGAGGCGACGGCGAGGCGTTCGCCCCGCGGGTCCGCGACCAGCTCCAGCACCCGGCCGAGCCTGCCGGGGGCCGTCCGCCGGGGCGCGCGGCACCCCGTGGCCCGGGGCAGGTGGGAGATCTCGACGGCGTCCTCGCCGTCGGCGTCGGTGACGTAGGCGATCCGGCCGCTTCCCCCGAGCATCTCCGGCAGCCGCACCCGTACCCCCGGGGTGTCGGCGAGGGTGCGGGCGGGGCCGTCGCGGTGGGTGAGCCAGTACAGGCTGCCGCGGACGACGACCGCGCTGCCGCGGCCCGTCTCGTCCACCGAGACGCCGCCCACGTGCTGGGCGGCGGGCACCTGGTACGTACGCCGTCCCGCGCGCGGCCCGTCCAGCCGGACGTCGAGCCGGCGTGGCACCGAGCCGGCCGACAGGTCGTCGACCAGCCACAGGTCGCCCGCGCACTGGTAGACCACCCGGGTCCCGTCGCTCGCGGCGTGCCGGGCGTAGCAGGCGTCGTGGTCGGTGTGGCGGCGCAGGTCCGCGCCGTCGTACGCGCACGAGTAGAGGTTGCCGACACCTTCGTGGTCGGAGAGGAAGGCGATCCGGCCGCCGGCGAACAGGGGGGAGTCGAGGTGGCCGCCGAGGCCGGGGAGCAGGCGCCGGCCGTGCAGCCAGAGCCGGCCCGTGGCGCCGCCCCGGTAGCGCTTCCAGGCGGCGGGCTCGTGCGGCGGGGCGCCGGTGAGCAGCAGGGTCCGCCGCTCCCCGTCGAGGTCGGCGGCCTGGAGGTCGCAGACCGGTCCCCAGGGCAGTTTGCGGCCCGGGTCGCCGTCGGGGGAGATCTTGTATGCCCAGGTCAGGTGGGAGAAGGGCTCGCCCTGGGAGGTGACGGCGAGGACGGCGGTGGTGCCGTCCGGCTCGGGCGGGGACCAGCCGCGGACGCGGGTGTCGAGGTTGCCCCAGTGGGTGAGCCGCCGGCCCGGCCCGCCCGCGACCGGCACCAGGTGGACCTCCGGGACGAGACCGCGCCAGCTCGTGTACGCCACCTGCCGGCCGTCCGGCGAGAAGCGGGGGTGCCCGGCCTTGGCCCGGTCGACGGTGAGCCGCCAGGCACGGCCCGGGCCGTCCAGCGGCGCGAGCCAGAGGTCGTCCTCGGCCACGAAGCAGAGCAGGTCGGCGTGGAGGTGGGGCAGGCGCAGATAGCTCACTCTCCCCATGCTTTTCCGGGGTCGGGGCACCAGCAACTCGTGCGACTCGTACAGGTGCCCGGTGCGGCCCGGGAAGGCGCTCATGGTGACGGTCCTCCGCTTACGGAGAGCTGACAACCGTGACGCACGACACGTACGAAACAGTTTCGTTTCGCTTAGGGGATGAGATACATTCATCACGTACGCACCCGGTGGCGTCCTCGGTCGATCCCGGGGGCGTTCCCGGGATCAGTTCCGCGGTTCGAGCCAGGAAGGGGCGGGGAGATGGCCGAGGTCGCGACGGTGCGCCGCAGCCGCATCACCCCCGAGCGCGAGGCCGAGCTGTACGCGGCCGTGCTCGACCTGCTCCGCGAAGTCGGTTACGACGCCCTCACCATGGACGCCGTGGCGGCCCGCACCCGCTCCAGCAAGGCCACGCTCTACCGCCAGTGGGGCGGCAAGGCCGAGCTGGTGGTCAAGGCCATCCGGCACGACAAACCCGGCGAGATCGGCGACATCGACACCGGCACGCTCCGCGGCGACCTGCACGCCCTGCTGGCCCGCGAGGACGACTGCGCCATGGAACGGAACTCCGCGCTGATGCGGGGTGTCGCCATGGCCCTCCACCAGAACCCGGACCTGCGTCAGGCGTTCCGGGAACAGCTCATCGAACCCGAGACGGCGGAGTTCCAGCGGGTGCTGCGACGCGCCGTCGACCGCGGCGAGATCAGACCGGACTGTCCGGCGCTGGACTTCCTCGTCCACATGATGGTCGGCGGCTTCGCCACCCGTACCCTCCTCGACGAGCAGCCGCCGACGCGTGCCTTCCTCACCTCCTACATCGACGCCGTGATCCTCCCCGCACTCGGCGTCACCACCACCTGACACGTCCCCCTCGCAAGGCCCCACCTGACGTCACCGCTCACGTCGCCGGGCTGATCACCCCTGCCCCGAAACACCCCACGACCTGACCGGGAGTACGCCCTCGTGGCCACGTTCCTCTACAAACTCGGCCGGCTCGCCTTCCGGCGACGGCACTTCGTCGCCCTGATATGGGTGGCGCTGCTGACCCTCGCCGGTGTCGGCGCGGCCAGCGCCCCGCCCGCCGGCTCCACCTCGTTCTCCATCCCCGGCACCGAAGCGCAGAAAGCTTTCGACCTGCTGGAACAGCGCTTCCCGGGCCAGAGCGCCGACGGGGCCACGGCCCGTGTCGTCTTCAAGGCGCCGGCCGGCGAGAAGATGACGGACGCCGACCACAAGGCCACCGTCGAGAAGGCTGTCGGCACGCTGTCCGACGGCTCCGAGGTCGCCTCGGTCGCCGACCCCTACCAGGGCAAGGCCGTCAGCAAGGACGGCACGGTCGCGTACGCGTCGGTGAAGTACGACGTCTCCGGCATGGAACTGGCGGAGACCACCAAGGACGCCCTGGAGGACACCGCCCAGCAGGCGCGGGACGCCGGGCTGACCGTCGAGGTCGGCGGTGACGCGCTCTCCGCGGTGCCGCACACCGGCGCCACCGAGGTCATCGGCATCGCGGTCGCCGCCGTCGTCCTCGTCATCACCTTCGGTTCGCTGGTCGCCGCCGGACTGCCGCTGCTCACCGCGCTCATCGGCGTCGGCATCGGCGTCTCCTCCATCACCGCCCTGGCCAGCGCCCTGGAACTGGGCTCCACCACCTCCATCCTGGCGATGATGATCGGCCTCGCGGTCGGTATCGACTACGCCCTGTTCATCGTCTCCCGCTACCGCGCGGAACTCGCCGAGGGCCGGGAGCGCGAGGAGGCCGCCGGCCGGGCGGTCGGCACCGCGGGCTCCGCGGTGGTCTTCGCCGGCCTCACGGTCGTCATCGCCCTGGTGGGCCTCGCCGTCGTCAACATCCCGATGCTGACCAAGATGGGCATCGCGGCGGCGGCCACGGTCGCCATCGCGGTCCTGATCGCCCTCACCCTGGTCCCGGCGCTGCTCGGGTACGCGGGCCGCAGGGTCAAGCCGGCCGGCGCGAAGGGCAGGTTCCGCGGGCGCAAGGCCGCCGGGAACCAGGCCGGTTCCGGGAGCCAGGCCGGTTCCGGGAACCAGTCCGCCGGGAACCAGTCCGCCGGGCCCGCGAAGCCCAATATGGGCACCCGCTGGGCGCGGTTCGTCGTCCGCCGCCCGCTGGCCGTCCTCCTCCTCGGAGTCATCGGCCTCGGCGCCGCCGCGATCCCCGCCGCCTCCCTCGAACTCGGCCTGCCCGACGACGGCTCCCAGCCCACCGACACCACCCAGCGCCGCGCCTACGACCTCCTGTCGGAGGGCTTCGGGGCGGGCTTCAACGGCCCGCTGATGGTCGTGGTGGACGCCAAGGGCAGCGACGACGCGAAGGCCGCGTTCACCGCGGTGTCGGACGAGATCAAGGGCCTGGACGGCGTCGTCACGGTGACCCCGCCCGCACCCAACAAGGCGGGTGACACGGCGACCATCACCGTCATCCCCGACTCCAAGCCGTCCTCCGTCGCCACCGAGGACCTGGTGCACGGCATCCGCGACGCGGGCGCCGACGTCCGGGCCGACACCGGCGCCGAGACCCTGGTCACCGGCTCCACGGCGATGAACATCGACGTCAGCCAGAAACTCAACGACGCGCTGATCCCGTACCTGATCCTGGTCGTCGGCCTGGCCTTCCTCCTGCTGATCGTCGTCTTCCGCTCGATCCTGGTCCCGCTGAAGGCCGCCCTCGGCTTCCTGCTCAGCGTGCTGGCCGCGCTCGGCGCCGTCGTCGCGGTCTTCCAGTGGGGCTGGTTCTCCGGCCTGATGGGCGTCGAGGAGACCGGCCCGGTCATGTCGATGATGCCGATCTTCATGGTCGGCGTGGTCTTCGGCCTCGCCATGGACTACGAGGTCTTCCTCGTGACCCGGATGCGCGAGGCGTACGTCCACGGCGAGAAGCCCGCCGAGGCGATCATCACCGGGTTCAAGCACGGCGCCCGGGTCGTCACCGCCGCCGCGGTCATCATGATGGCGGTCTTCGCCGGCTTCATCGGCTCCAGCGAGGCGATGGTCAAGATGATCGGCTTCGGCCTGGCGATCGCGGTCTTCTTCGACGCGTTCGTCGTCCGCATGGCCTTGGTCCCGGCGGTGCTCGCGCTGCTCGACAAGCGGGCCTGGTGGCTGCCGAAGTGGCTCGACCGCGCCCTGCCCAACGTGGACGTCGAGGGCGAGGGCCTGAAGAAACTGTCCGACGCCCGGGACGACGAGGACAAGGAACTGGCACGCGCCTGACGCGTCGCGTCCTTCCTGAGAAAGACCGCCGGTGAGGGCTCCGTGGGGACGGGGCAGCCCTCACCGGCTTTCTCCGTCTTCTCCGTCCCGGCTCATGCCCGGAGCCGAAACCCGCTCGCCCGCCTCACGTACGCACCACTACCCTGCCCCGCATGACGACGACGCCCGACGGTTCCTCCGCAGCCCACCCCCGTTTCGCCGAGGCGCTCGGCGCGCTAGGTCTGGACGGTCTCACCTCGCGGGTGCGGCGCTTCCCGGAGGCGACCCGTACCGCCGCCGAGGCCGCCGCCGCGGTCGGGTGCGAGCTGAGCCAGATCTGCAAGTCGCTGATCTTCGCGGCGGACGGCGTCCCCGTGCTGGTGCTCGTGGACGGCGCCTCCCGCGTCGACGTGGAGCGGGTCCGGGAGGAACTCGGCGCCGAGAAGGTCACCCGGGCCAAGGCCGACGTCGTACGGGAGACCACCGGGTACGCCATCGGCGGCGTGCCGCCCTTCGGGCACCGCACGCGCACCCGCGTCCTCGCCGACCGCTCGCTGCTCGCCCACGACCTCGTCTGGGCCGCCGCCGGCACCCCGTACGCCGTCTTCCCGATGGCGCCGAGGGAACTGGTCGTCCATGCCGGCGCCACCCTGGTGGACGTGCGCGAGCGGCAGCCGTCGTGACGCCACTGGCCGGAGCAGGCCACGCACACCGCGGCCACCGTCTTCACGATCATGGACGGCGTCCCGCTTCCTGGACGGATGCGCACCCTGACCGGAGACTTTCACCGAGACCTGCCCAGGCCGGCGCCGGCCACGTCGTACGCCCGTGACTGGGCAGACCGTATGCGGGATGAAGGGAGTCGAGCGTGACCAGAGCGATCGACCTGCGGCATTACGGCCGGGGAAGCCTTCCGGCGGGCTTCAGGCAGATGCTGATCGACGTGCACGCCGACGCCTACGCCGATGCGATGGACGACGCGTTCAACCGGCGATTCCCCTGGTTCGTCGACCACTGGTCAGGAACGGACGGCTTCACCTGCGTCGTCGCCTTCGACGCAGACGAGCCGACCGGCTTCGCCTACGGCGCCTTGCTCCAGCCGGGCCGCGAATGGTGGCGCTCCACCGACTTCGAACCGGACGAAGGCTCCACGGCGACATACGCCGTTTCCGAGGTCATGGTGCGCCCGCGGTGGCGGAAGCAAGGCATCTCGGATCGTCTGCACGAAGCGCTGTTGAAGGAGCGCGGCGAGGACCTTGCCGTACTCCTGGTGGACGTGACGCACCCGAAGGTGCGGAAACTGTACGAGACGTGGGGCTACGAGAAGGTGGGCGAGCGGCAGCCGTTCGCCGACTCCCCTGTCTACGCGGTCATGGTGAAGAGGCTGCACCCCTGAACGAACCGGCCTGGATGCGCCCCGCGCCCCCGAGGAGCACCCTGGGAGGAGGGCTTTCGGGAGTTCGGGAGGTGAACGTCATGACGCACACCACCGTGGGGTGGCACGTCGAGCTGGAGTTCTCGGAGGACGACCAGCACACGCGGGCGGTCGCGATGGTGCGGTTGCCCGACGGCAGCGAGGAGCGGGCGCACGGGCACGCCAGCCGGCACCGCGTGGACGCGCGGCAGCCGCGCGTCGGTGAGGAGATCGCCGGGGCGCGGGCGCTGAACGAACTGGCGATGCGGCTGCTGACCAAGGCGCACGAGGAGATCGACGAGGTGTCGGGGAGGGTGTCCCACCCGATCCACGTCTGACACCCGGACGCGCGCCGCGCCTCAGGCCGTCTCCAGGACCGCCCGTACCGCCTTCACCAGCGCCTGGGCCCGGGGGTCGGCCGTCACCGTCCGGCGGAAGCCGTTGGTGACGTAGCCGAAGGCGATGCCCGACTCGGGGTCGGCGAAGCCGAGGGAGCCGCCGCGGCCCGGGTGGCCGAAGGAGGCGGGGGAGAGCAGCGGGGACGCGCCGCCGTGCAGCATGTAGCCGAGGCCGAAGCGGGTGGGGACGACCAGGACGCGGTCGGGGCCCGCGGACTCCTCCGTCCGGGCCAGCTCCGCGGTCGCCGCGTCGAACAGCCGGACGCCGTCCACCTCGCCGATCAGCCCGGCGTAGAACCGGGCCAGCCCGTCGGCGGTCGCGATGCCCCCGGCGGCGGGGAGCGCCGCCGCCCGGTAGGCCGGGGTGTTCTGGTCGGCGGCGGGCGTGATCGCGGCGAAGGCGCGGCGGGTGAGGGACGCGGGGTCCTCGTAGGCGGCGGTGACCGCCCGCTTGGGGCGCACGCGCAGACCGCCGGCCGGTTCGGGGGCGGTGAGCGGACCGACCCGCCCGGCCCGTCCGGCGGCTTCCTCCGCGGCCGGCAGCCCCAGCCACAGGTCCAGGCCCAGCGGGCGGGCGATCTCGTCGGCGATCCACTCACCGGTGCCCCGGCCGGTCACCCGGCGCACCAGTCCGTCCAGCAGCCAGCCGTACGTCAGCGCGTGGTAGCCGTGGTCGGTGCCCGGCTCCCAGACCGGGGACTGCGCGGCGACGGCCTCGATGCCGCGCCGCGGGTCGAGGGCCTCCCCGGGCGTCAGCGGCCGGTCGAGCAGGGGCAGCCCGGCCCGGTGGTTCAGCACGTGCCGGACCAGCACCCGTTCCTTGCCGTGCGCCTTGAACCCGGGCCAGTACGCCCCCACCGGCGCGTCCAGGTCCAGTGCGCCGCGCAGGTGCAGCAGGAGCGGTACGGCGGCGGCGACGCCCTTGGTCGCCGAGCGCACCACCTGGGCGGTGCCCCGCTCCCAGGGCGCGGTGCCGTCGATGTCCCGCACGCCGCCCCACAGGTCGACGACCCGGCGGCCGTCCCGGTAGACGGCGACGGCGGCGCCCCGGTCGCCCAGGGCGGTGAAGTTCCGTACGAACGCGTCCCTGACCGGTTCGAACCCCTCGGCCACTGTGCCGTGCACGTCCACGTCCGCCGTCCCTCTCCACTCGCACCCGTCGGGTGCGCTCGCCCGCTACAGCGCGTGCAACAGCCGCCGGGCGGGCCGGATTCCTCAGCGGCGCGTCATGTGCGCGTCGTCACGGAGCGCGGGTCGAAGCCGAAGGGGAGTTCCAGGCGGTGGGCGGCCATCAGTTCCTCGTCGCAGAGCAGGTCGGCGGTCGGGCCGTCCGCCGCGATCACGCCCTCGCTGAGGACCAGGGAGCGGGGGCAGAGCTGGAGGGCGTACGGCAGGTCGTGCGTGACCATCAGGACCGTCACGTCCAGGGAGAGCAGGATGTCGGCGAGTTCGCGGCGGGAGGCCGGGTCCAGGTTGGAGGACGGCTCGTCCAGCACCAGGATCTCCGGCTCCATGGCGAGTACGGTCGCCACCGCCACCCGGCGCCGCTGGCCGAACGAGAGGTGGTGCGGGGGCCGGTCCCGGAACGCGCCCATGCCGACCAGGCCCAGCGCCCGGTCCACCCGCTGCTCCAGCTCCGGGCCCGTCACTCCGGCCGCCGCCGGTCCGAACGCCACGTCCTCGCGCACGGTCGGCATGAAGAGCTGGTCGTCGGGGTCCTGGAAGACGATCCCGACCCGGCGCCGGATCTCCGCCATGTGCCGCTTGCCCACCGGCAGCCCGGCGACCTCGACCGTGCCGGCGCCGCCGGTCAGGATGCCGTTCAGGTGCAGGACCAGAGTCGTCTTGCCGGCGCCGTTCGGACCGAGCAGGGCGACCCGCTCCCCGCGCGCGACCGAGAAGTCGACGCCGAAGAGGGCCTGGTGCCCGTCGGGGTAGGCGAAGGCGAGGCCGGAGACCTTCAGGGAGGCAGGGGCGGCGGGGGTCGCGGGGGATGCGGGGGTCGCGGTCACAGGGTCCATCCCAGCAGACAGACGAGCAGCGCCGCGCACGGGAGGGTCAGCGCGGCGGACCACTGGGTCCGGGAGGCGGTCACCTCGTCGATGACCGGCATGGAACCGGCGTAGCCGCGGCTGATCATGGCCAGGTGGACGCGTTCGCCGCGCTCGTAGGAGCGGATGAAGAGCGCGCCCGCCGACTTGGCGAGGACACCCCAGTGCCGTACACCGCTCGCCTCGAAGCCGCGCGACTCCCGGGCGATCCGCATCCGCCGCATCTCGTCGGCGATCACATCGCCGTACCGGATCATGAAGGAGGCGATCTGCACCAGCAGCGGCGGGAGCTTCAGGCGCTGCAGGCCGAGGAGCAGTTCGCGCAGTTCGGTGGTGGAGGCCAGCAGGACCGAGGCGGCGACGCCCAGGGTGCCCTTGGCCAGCACGTTCCACGCGCCCCACAGGCCGTTGACGCTCAGCGACAGGCCCAGCGCCTCGACCCGCTCGCCCTCCGCGACGAACGGCATCAGCACCGCGAACGCGACGAACGGGACCTCGATCAGCAGCCGCTTGAGCAGGAACCCGGCCGGGACGCGGGCCGCGTACGCCACGGCCGCGAGCAGGACGGCGTACAGGCCGAACGCCCACATCGCCTCGCGCGGGGTGGAGACCACGACCACCACGAAGCCGAAGACGGCGGCGAGTTTGGTGTGCGGCGGCAGAGCGTGCACGGCGGAGTGTCCGTGCCGGTAGAGCCGGTGGGCGCCCGCACCGCTGAACGCGTGCGAGGTACCCCCGTCCGCGCCCATCAGGCGCTCGTGGAACTGGCGCTCGTGGAACCGGGCGAGACGTCGTCGGTACGGCGCCTGCGCACCGCCCAGAACACCGCGCTGCCCGCGACGACCGTGACGCCGACGCCGATCACGCCCGCGAGGCCGCCGGAGAGCCGGGCGTCCGTGACGTCCTCGACGCCGTAGTCGGCGAGCGGGGAGTCGGCGTTCGCGTGCTCCTCGGCCTTGCTGTCGATGCCCTTGTCGGCGGCGACCTTCTCCAGACCGTCGGGGCTGGCGGAGGCGTAGAAGCTGACGAAGCCGGCCAGCACGAGCGAGGTCACCAGGCCGGTGATCCACAGCTTGCGGTGGGAGCGGGCGGCGACCGGGACCGGGGCGGGCGCGGCGGCGTCGACCAGTTCGCCGCCGACCCGCAGCTTCAGCCGCTGCTCCAGGCCGCGGGCGCCGTACACCAGGTCCGGGCGGACGGCGATGACGGCGCCGACGGTCAGCGCGGTGATCACGGCCTCGCCGATGCCGATCAGGACGTGCACGCCGATCATGGCGGTGGCGACCTTGCCGAGGGAGACGTCGGTGGTGCCGCCGATCCAGTACAGGAAGGTGAAGGCGACGGCGGCGGCCGGGACGGAGACGAGCGCGGCGACGAAGGAGGCGACGGTCACCGTGCGGCGGGTGCGCGGCAGCACCTTCACCAGGCCCCGGAAGAGCGCGTAGGCGACGACCGTCGTGACGATGGCCATGTCGGTGATGTTGACGCCGAGGGCGGTGAGGCCGCCGTCCGCGAAGAGGATGCCCTGCATGAGCAGGACCACGGAGACGCAGAGGACCCCGGTGAAGGGGCCCACGAGTATCGCGGCGAGCGCCCCGCCGAGCAGATGGCCGCTGGTCCCCGCCGCGACGGGGAAGTTCAGCATCTGCACGGCGAAGATGAACGCCGCGACGAGGCCGGCCAGCGGGGCCGTCCGCTCGTCCAGCTCGCGGCGCGCGCCGCGCAGGCTGACCGCGACGGCGGCCGCCGCGACGACACCGGTGACCGCGGAGGTCGGGGCGTTGATGAATCCGTCAGGTACGTGCACCTCTCGATGATAGGGAGCAGTTGCGACCTCTATGCAAGAGCGAGGTAAAAGCTGACCTCACATGTGATGTCTCGCCCGAAGGGCGCGTTTCGTGGAATATGCGACATTGGAGTGGAAGGGAGTGGGAGGGAGCGGGGGAGTGGGGTGGGACGCGGAGTCCGCGGAGTCCTGTCCAGGTCGCGCAGTGTGAGGTGCCGTCCGATGCCTGTGATCGAGCAGTACGCACGAGTCCACGTCCTCACCGACGCGGACGCCCCGGACGAGGACTGCGGCGGCCGGAGCCTGCCGGTGAAGCTGCGCTACGACCCCGGGGCCGACCCCCGGTCGGTGTGCGTCGCGCTGCCGGGCACCGGGCCGGCGTCCGGGAACGGCGTCCGCGAGTGGGCCTTCCCCCGCGAACTGCTGGAACGGGGGCTGCGCGCGGCGGCCGGGACGGGCGCGATCCGGGTGTGGCCGTGCGGCCGGGTGCAGACCGTGGTCGAGTTCCACTCCGGTTCCGGCGGTTCCAGCGGTTCCGGGCGGGGGTGCTCGGTGGTCCAGTTCGAGACGAAGACGCTGCTGCGCTTCCTGGGGCTGACGTACGCGGCGGAGACGGCGGCGGCTCACGCGGAACCGGAACCGGAAACGGTGACGGCGACGGTGGCTCCGCGCTGAGGCGGGCGGGAGCGCCGGGGCGGGCGCCCGCCCCGGCGTGGTCCGTCAGCCGCCCGCCTTCAGCAGCGCCGCCACGATCGGCCCCGCGGTGTCCCCGCCGTGGCCGCCCGCCTGCACCACGGCCGCCGCGGCGAGATCGTCGCGGTAGGCGGTGAACCAGCCGTTCGGCTTCTTCTGGCCGTCCACCTCGGCCGAGCCGGTCTTCGCCCCGGTGTCGCCGGGAACCCCGGCCATCGCCTCGGCCGCCGTGCCGTAGTCCGCGGTGTACGCCATCAGCTCCCGCAGTTGCGCCAGCGTGCCGGCGGACATCTTCCGCGAGGCGGTGGCGAGGGTGCGGCCGTCCACCGACGGAGCGACCAGGTACGGCTGGTGGAAGGCGCCGGACCGGACCGTCGCCGACACCGACGCCATGTTCAGCGGGTTCATCCGGACCCCGCCCTGCCCGATGAGGGACGCGGCCTTCTGGGCGGCGCTCTGCACCGGCACCGCCCCGTCGAAGGACGGCACGCCGATCGCCCAGTCGTCGCGGCCGAGACCGAAGACCTCCTGGGCCTGCCGGGTCAGGTCGTCGTCCGCGAGCTTGCCGGCCCGGCTGATGAAGGCGGTGTTGCAGGAGCGCGCGAAGCTCGCCTTGAACGTGCCGCCCTTGATCGAGAACTTGTCGTCGTTCTGGAACTTCCAGCCGCCGTAGCTGGAGTACTTCGGGCACGGGTGCGGCTTGTCGGCGGAGGCCAGGCCCTTCTCGATCAGCAGCGAGGAGGTGAGGACCTTCATCGTGGAGCCGGGCGCCAGCGAACCCTGGAAGCCGGTGTTGAAGCCGTGGCCGCTGTTGGCGACCGCGAGGATCTCGCCGGTCGACGCCCGGGTCAGGACCACCGAGGACCGCGCCCGCCGCGCCACCTGCTTCTCGGCGGCGGCCTGCAGAGCGGGGTCCAGCGTGGTCTTCACGGTGCCCGGCGTGCCCTCGCTCAGCTCCAGCAGCGTCTTGTCGGAGAGCTTCTTCGCCTTCGACGCCTTGCCGCGCACCACGCGCAGTTCCACGCCGGCCGTGCCGCCGGCCCGCTTGCCGTACTTCTCCCGCAGCCCGTCCAGGACCGTGCCGAGCGAGGGGTACTTCGCGGCCGTGAGCGCG
Organism: Streptomyces ziwulingensis; assembly: GCF_039542605.1. Classification (NCBI taxonomy): domain Bacteria; kingdom Bacillati; phylum Actinomycetota; class Actinomycetes; order Kitasatosporales; family Streptomycetaceae; genus Streptomyces; species Streptomyces ziwulingensis. The sequence continues at coordinate 146,193 of NZ_BAABIG010000034.1, read as the reverse complement.
CCGCCGTCGCGGTCCACCGCCTCGATGGGCGGGTCCCCGGCCTCCCCGGTGACGAGCCGGTCGCCCTCCGCCAGGTCCGGGTGGAGGACGGCGGGCGTCCAGTCGACCCGCGGCTCCCCGTCGCCGTCCCGGCGCACGACGGTCAGCGCGCTGTCGTAGGCGAGCGGCGCGCGCGTCCTGTCGTGGACCACGGTCGCCTTGACGGAGAACGGGACCTTCGCGCCGACGGGGGTGCCCGGGGTGAGGGTGAGGCCCTCGGTACGGGCGTCCTTGCCGTAGGCGGTGAGCAGGGCCTTCGCGGGGGCGGCGGCGTCGGTGGCCTCGGCCGCCCCGGCGAGTTCGCCGCCCTGCCAGGCGGTGAGGAAGCGCTGGGCGGCCGAGGTCACCTCGGCCGCCGACAGCGGGCCGGTCTTCGCCTTCTTCACCGCGCCGGAGGTGGTGTGCGCCCCGTCGGAGTCCGTCCCGTCACCGGCCAGCGCCCAGGCGCCGACCCCGGCGGCACCGACGACGACCGCGGCGATCACCCCGCCGATCACGGCGGGTCCGGTCTTCCGTCGCTCGGCGACGTGCCTTCTGTTGCCCACTGCTTCCCGTTCCCTCGGTGCCGTCCCGACTGTCAACGACGGCCCTCAGCCTAAAGTCCCGCGCGGGTCCGCCTGTTCAGCTTCCCGCCCGCAGGACGTCCGCCACGATCGGTCCGGCCGCGTCGCCGCCGTGCCCGCCCTGCTCCGTCATGGCCGCCGCCGCGACGTCGTCGCGGAACCCGGTGAACCAACTGTCGGACGTCTCCACGCCGTCGACCTCGGCCGAACCGGTCTTCGCGCCGATGTCGCCGCCCAGCCCCGACATGGCCTGGGCGCCGGTGCCCTGCGTGGCGGTGAGCCGCATCATCTGCTTGAGCTGCGCGGCGGTGTCCGAGGGCAGGCCCTTGGCGACGGCAAGTTCCCGGTCGTCCAGCTCGGTGGAGACCAGGTAGGGCTGGCGGAAGGTGCCGGTGATCGCGGTGGCCGTCACCGAGGCCAGGTTCAGCGGGTTCATCTGGACCTGGCCCTGGCCGATGGCGTTGGCCGCGCGGTCCGGGCCGGCGGAGGCGGGCACCGAACCGTCGAAGGAGACGATGCCGGTCTTCCAGTCGTCCCGGCCGAGACCGAACCGTTCCTCGGCCTCCGCCGTCAGCGAGGCGTCGGTGAGCGGCTCCTCGTCGATGAGCTGGATGAAGGCGGTGTTGCACGAGCGCTGGAAGCTGCCGGCCAGGGTGGCGCCCTCGTCGGGCTGCATGCCGGTGAGGTTCTTGAAGGTCTGGCTCTGCCAGACCGCGCTGTCCCGGCAGGGGGCGGGGCCGTTCATCGAGGTCACGCCGTTGTCGATGAGCATCGCCGCGGTGATGATCTTCATGGTGGAGCCGGGCGCCTTGCGTCCCTCAAAAGCCGCGTTGAAGCCGTCCGCGCGATGGTTGGCGACCGCGAGCACCTCGCCCGTGCTGGGCTTGACCGCCACCACCGACGACTCGTCGTACTGCCCGACCGCCCGCTCGGCCGCCGCCTGCACCCCCGCGCTCAGCGTGGTGCGCAGCTTGCCGGGGACGCCCTCGGCGAGGGTGAGCAGCGGGGTGTCGGCGGCCCCCTCGGCGGTGTGCCGGACCATCAGCTCGACCCCGGACTCACCGCCGGCCTGCTCGCCGTACTTCTCCCGCAGAGTGTCCAGGACCGGGCCGAGCGAGGGGTACTCCTTCTTCGTCAGCACTGTGCCGTCGCGGTCCACGGCCTCGATCGGCGGGCTGGCCGACTCGGTGGTCACCAGCACGTCACCCCGCTGCAGCTCCGGGTGGACGACGGACGGCTGCCAGTCGACCAGCGCCCGCCCGGTGGTCTCCCCGCGCACCACCCGCAGCTCGCTCCGGTACGTGAGCGGCTTGGACTTCCCGTGGTACGACACCTTCGCCCGCACGGTGTACGGCACCGTCGTGCCGGACGCGGTGCGGGTGGCCGTGCCGGGCGTGACCCTGACGTCCCCGATGTGTGCCTCGTCGGCGTACGAGGTGAGCAGCGCGACGGCCGACGCGTCGTCGTTGGTGAATGTCGCCGCAGTCTCCGCCCGCCCCCGCTCCCAGGCCGCGAAGAACTTCCCGGCCGTCTCCTCGGCCTCGTCCGCGCTCGGCGGCCCGGTCTCGGCCGCCGCCCCGCCCGGACCGGTGCCGCCGTCCAGCGCGGACACCACGTTGTAGGCCCCGTACCCGGCGCCGCCCACCATCACGGCGAACACCCCGCCTATGACGGCGACCTTGACCCCCCTGCCCATCGGCAGTCCCCTCCCCGTCCCGCTTCCGCCCGCCTTCGATGGAACACGTTGATTGAACACGTTCGAAAGCGCCGACGGCGGCAGCCTAGTTGCCCGGGGTGACCGGCGGCACGGATGTTTCCGTTTGTTGGCCGAACGGAGATCAGCCGACGGAACGGGAACACCCCGGTACCGGGACGTTCCGCACGCCGTCAGGTGACCGAAGGGCGGCCCCGGGGCAGGACCGCTTGGTCCCAGACGGCCGTCGCCCCGTCCACGCCGGCCAGGTGCGCGTCGGTGAGGTCGGCTCCGGTGAAGTTCGCTCCGTCGACGTCCGCGACCCCCAGACTCCGGGAGTCGTCCTTCGTGAAGTCGGCCTCCCGGAGTGCCGCCCCGGTGAGATCCGCGCCCGTCAACCGGGCCCCGGAGAGGTCCGCGCGCTCCAGGTTGGTCACTGCCCCGTCGTCCCGGTGAAAGAGGCTCGCGTGCGACAGGTTCGCTCCCGACAGGTCCGCGCCCACCAGGACCGCCCCGTCCCACCAGACGCCGCTGAGGTCGGTGCCGATGAACTCGGCCGCGGAGAAGTCCGCGTCACTCAACAGGGCTCCGGACAGGCGGGCACCGTCGAACCAGGCCGATCCGAACTGGCTCAGCCTCAGGTCGGCGTGGGTGAGGTCGGCACCGCGCAGATCCGCGTTGGCGAAGTTCGTCGACGAGATCTCGGCTCCTATGAGGGAGGTGTTCCGTAGGTCTATTCTCGGCATGTCCGCGGCGGACGGCACCCTCCCCAGGACGGAGAGGGCCGCCTGCACATCCTCCGTGGGCCGTGCCTTCTCGTCCTTACGGCGCCGCTCCAGCTCCCGCTTGTTCTTGGGCGTCTTCGCGTGCTCCCTGACGTACGAGCAGAGAACGCCGACCAGGGTCGGCTGTTCGCCGGGGTTCTCCCGCATCATCCGTTCGATGCCGTAGATGCTGCTGACTCTCACGTTGACCGCGTCGTCACCGAGATTGGAGACGGTCTCGTTGTACACGGAGGAGACCTGGTCGCGCTGAGTGAGGTCGAGTGTGTCGCTGGCCTGGCTGATCGTGACGGCGGTGAAGGCCAGTGCCAGCAGGGCGGGTATCGCCGGGAGAGCGGTCGCCGCCGGCATGAGACGCTGCCAGCGGCCCGGGTCGCGCTGAGCCGCGGCGACCGCGTGCTGCGGCTGGGCCGGAACCGGACCGGGAGGGGGCGCGGCGCCGAGTTGCGCCGGTGCGAGCAGTGCGAGCCACCGGCGGGCGTACACGCGGTCCTGCACGGTGGCCAGCAACGCGATCAGGGCGGGCAGCGCGGCCGATCCCTCGCGCAGGTACCGCCCCGATGCCTTGCCCAGGGCCTCGGTCACCTGCGCGGTGTGCTCTTGGAGTTCCGTACGCCGGACGGTGTCCGCCGGGACCCCCGCCGCGGCGAAGTCTTCCAGCGCGGTGCGGAGTTCGCTGACGCGCTCGTCCAGGACGGTGGCTTCCGGAGCGGTGGGGCGCAGCGCGTCGCGGCAGGCCGCCAGCGCCTCCAGGCAGCGAAGATCCGGGGCCTCCTGCTTCAGCCAGGTCCGGAAGCCGGCCGCGGCCGACCGCCTGAGCCGCCAGGCGGCGACCGGCAGCGCCACCGCGACCCCGAGATCGAACCCCGCCTCGAAACCGCTCCACCACGGAAGGAAGGCCGGTTCGCACCCGCGGAACAGCGAGAAGGACCGGCACTCCTCGTCATATCCGGCGAACCATGTGGCCTGGTCGAACGACTCGTAGAAGAGGGTGTCCGTGTCCAGGAGGTCGGACAGCGGTCCCGCCATCGCGTATTCCCAGATCAGGGCCCACGTGCCCAGCGTGACCCCGCACAGCGCGAGAACGAGGGGGACGTACAGCGACCAGACGCGGGAGCCGGCCCGCAGCACCCGTTCCGAGCGGTCCGCCTCCGCCAGATGTCTCCGGAAATCCGCGGCGGGCGTCGTATTGCCCAGGCCCTGGTGGCGCCGCACCGCGGTGGCAGCCCGCAGCCGGCGGCCGACGGCCGCGGTACGGAGGCGGACGAGGCGACGGGGGACCAGCGCGACATGGCGCCCGGTACGCCGGTGGGGGTCGCTGTGGGCGGCGGCCGCCCTGACAACTCGCCAGATTGCCGCCGTCCCGAGACAGGTGAGCACCGCCCCGATCAGCGCGCGTACCCAGTCGGCCCACTCCGTGAAGTCCATCGTGCTCGCTCCGCCCCCGCGGTCACCGGTCCCCGACCGGCCGGAACCGAAGTATGCATGAGCGAGCGCGGGTGCGAGCCCTGGTTTTCCGGATGCGCGCGGCGGTCGCGTCCACGGGACGCGACCGGAGTGCCGGGGGACGGCTGACTAGACCCACGTATCGAGCCACATCCGGGACCGCCAGTCGTCCATCGGGATGGCGGTGCCCGTGTAGATCGGCCAGAAGTAGATGAAGTTCCAGGCGATCAGCAGGACCAGGACGCCCGCCGCCATCGCGCCCGCCGCGCGGCGGGTGTCGCTCGATCCCGGGCGGCCGACGACCGCCCCCAGCAGCATCGCCACCGCGAGGCAGAGGAACGGCAGGAAGACGACGGCGTAGAAGAGGAAGATCGTGCGCTCCTGGTACATGAACCAGGGCAGATAGCCGGCCGCGACGCCGCAGGCGATCGCGCCCGCGCGCCAGTCGCGGCGGAAGAGCCAGCGCCACAGCACGTACAGCAGCGCGAAGCAGCCCACCCACCACAGCAGCGGGGTGCCGAGCGCCAGGACCTCGCGGGCGCACTTCTCGCCCGCGTCCGCCGGGCAGCCGTCCGTGCCGGGCGACGGCGACTCGTAGAAGTAGGAGACCGGGCGGCCCAGGACGATCCAGCTCCACGGGTTGGACTGGTACGTGTGCGGCGAGGTCAGGTGGGTGTGGAACTCCAGCACCTGCGACTCGTAGTGCCACAGGCTGCGCCACCAGTCGGGGAAGAGCCAGGACCAGCCGCTGTCCTTGCCGTCGGTGGCGGCCCAGTCACGGTAGTAGCCGCCGGAGCCGTCGGCGGGGGAGAGGATCCAGGTGGTCCAGGACGCCAGGTAGGTGAGGACCGCGACCGGGACGGTGGCGAGGAAGGCCCAGCCCAGGTCGTGCCTGAGGACGGCCAGCCGCGGGCGGGCGGCGCCGGCCACCCGGCGCGCGCCCACGTCCCACAGGACCGCCAGCACGCAGAACGCCGCCAGGATGTACAGGCCGTTCCACTTGGTGCCGATGGCCAGGCCCAGCATCAGCCCCGCCGCCCAGCGCCACGGCCGCCACCCGATCCGGGTGGTCGCGGCGATGTGCGCGTCCGGGCGGGCCCGGCCGTCGGCGGCGTCCACTGGCAGCGCCGCGGCGAGGCGGGCGCGCGCCCGGTCGCGGTCGACGAGCAGACAGCCGAAGGCGGCCAGGACGAAGAAGACCAGCACGCTGTCCAGGAGCGCGGTCCGGCTCATCACGAAGGCGAGACCGTCCACCGCCATCAGCGCGCCCGCCAGGCAGCCGAGGAAGGTGGAGCGGAACAGGCGGCGCCCGATGCGGCACAGCAGCAGCACCGACAAGGTGCCGAGCAGCGCCGTCATGAACCGCCAGCCGAACGGGCCGAACCCGAAGAGCCACTCACCGGCGCCGATGACGAACTTGCCGACCGGCGGGTGCACGACGTACGCCGCGTCCGTCGGGATCGAGACGTCGCCGCCGGAGTTCAGGACCAGGTCGTTGGCGTTCTTGTCCCAGTTGACCTCGAAACCGCGGTGGATCAGCGCCCACGCGTCCTTGGCGTAGTACGTCTCGTCGAATATCACCGCCTTCGGGCTGCCCAGGTCCCAGAACCGGAGCACCCCCGCCACCAGCGTGACCAGCAGCGGACCGCCCCAGGCCGACCACTTCACCAGCCGGTCCGCCGCGGGGCCGCCGAGGCCCAGGAAGGCCCACAGCCGCGGCCCCGGGCGGGTGTACGGCGGCACCAGCCGGTCGCGGACGTCGCCCTCGGGGACCGCCGGGTGGCCGAAACGGCGCAGCCGCCGCTGCCAGGGGGGCCGCCGCTCGTGCGGTGCCTGGTCCTGCCGGGTGTCCATGGAGTCCATCGACGACGCTGTACTGGTCACCGCGCCATCGTAGGGAACCGGTCTGTGCGAGTCCCGTCCTTGCCCCCTGCGAGGATGGAAACGTGACAGTCGCAACCGGACTCCTGGTCCTCGCAGGCACCCCCATCGGTGACCTCTCCGACGCCCCGCCCCGGCTCGCCGCGGAACTGGCGGGCGCCGACGTCGTCGCCGCGGAGGACACCCGGCGGCTGCGCCGCCTCACCCAGGCCCTCGGGGTGACGCCCAAGGGGCGCGTGGTGTCGTACTTCGAGGGCAACGAGGCCGCCCGCACACCGGAGCTGGTCGAGGCGCTGGCCGGCGGGGCGCGGGTGCTGCTGGTGACCGACGCGGGCATGCCCTCGGTCTCCGACCCCGGCTACCGGCTGGTCGCCGCCGCCGTCGAGCGGGACGTGAAGGTCACCGCGGTGCCCGGCCCGTCCGCCGTGCTCACCGCGCTCGCCCTGTCCGCGCTGCCGGTGGACCGCTTCTGCTTCGAGGGCTTCCTGCCCCGCAAGGCCGGCGAGCGCCTCACCCGGCTGCGCGAGGTCGCCGCCGAGCGCCGCACCCTCGTCTACTTCGAGGCCCCGCACCGCCTCGACGACACCCTCGCCGCCATGGCCGAGGTCTTCGGCACCGACCGCCGCGCCGCCGTCTGCCGCGAGCTGACCAAGACGTACGAGGAGGTCAAGCGCGGCCCGCTGGGCGAACTGGCGGCCTGGGCGGCCGAGGGCGTGCGCGGCGAGATCACCGTCGTCGTCGAGGGCGCCCCGGCCAAGAGCGCGGCGGAGACCGGCCCCGAGGAACTGGTGCGCAGGGTGCGGGTGCGCGAGGAGGCGGGGGAGCGGCGCAAGGAGGCGATCGCCGCGGTCGCCGTCGAGGCGGGCGTGCCCAAGCGCGAGGTGTTCGACGCGGTGGTGGCGGCGAAGAACGCCGGCGCGTAGACCGGGACACCGGCGGGCGAGCCGGACGCCGGTGCGCGCCCGCGCCCCATGGGCCGGCAAACGGACGGTCGGCCAGGCAAAGGCGGAACCGCCCCGAACGGCCGCTTCGGCAAGGAAGCCCCAAATCGTCGCCAACAATCGACAGCTCTGGTGCATTCGTTCCGGTACGGGCATCCACTGGAGGAGGAACGGGACGTCCAGCCCCCATCTCCAGAGGATCACGGGAGTCGGCATGAGCGACAGCACAGGGCAACCCGGACCGCGCGCGGGAGCGTCGGCGGTCGTCCACGAGTCGTACTCGTTCGCGTGCATGCGGTGCGGGAACGGCTGGGAGCAGTCCTACGAGATCGAGCACCACGCGGACGCCTCGGGCCGGCGGTTCGTGCGGTACGTGGCGGACGGGCGGATCGTGCCCTCGCCGCTGGGCCGGCCCGCCTGCCACAACTGCGGCGGGAACGTCGTACGGATCATGCGGGCCGGCCGGGTCGCCTCGGCGCGGGACGCGGCGTACGGACCGCGCCGGGTGGCGGCGCCCGCCGCGACGGTCCCCGGGCCGGTCGAGGTGGCGCCCGCCGGGCCGGTCGAGGTGGCTGCGGGCACCGGCGCCGAAGGGCACCACTGGCACCTCTCCGACCTGCTGCACGTCCTCCACCTGCACCGCAAGGCGAGCTGACCGCCCGGGGGGCCGGGTTCCGTAGGATCGGGGCATGCCTTCGAACGCCCCGGCCGACAAGAACGCGGCGCCCCCGCCGCCCGAACCCCTGCGCGTGCCGGTCGCCGACTCGCACACCCACCTCGACATGCAGCCGGGCACGGTGGCGCAGGGCCTCGCCGAGGCCGCGTCCGTGGGCGTCACCACGGTCGTCCAGGTCGGCTGCGACCTCGCCGGATCGCGCTGGGCGGCCCAGACGGCGGCCGCGTACGACAGCGTCCACGCCACCGTCGCCCTGCACCCCAACGAGGCGCCGCGGATCGTCCACGGCGACCCTGGGGGAGACCGGTCCCGGCAGGGCGCGCGCGTGCCCGGCGGGGACGCCGCCCTGGACGAGGCGCTCGCCGAGATCGACCGGCTCGCAGCCCTCCCGCAGGTCAAGGGCGTCGGCGAGACGGGACTCGACCACTTCCGCACCGGACCGGAGGGGAGGGGGGCCCAGGAACGGTCGTTCCGGGCGCACATCGAGATCGCCAAGCGGCACGGCAAGGCCCTGGTCATCCACGACCGCGAGGCTCACGCCGACGTCCTGCGCGTGCTCAAGGAGGAGGGCGCCCCCGAGCGGACCGTCTTCCACTGCTACTCCGGCGACGCCGAGATGGCCGGGATCTGCGCCGAGGCCGGCTACTACATGTCCTTCGCCGGGAACGTCACCTTCAAGAACGCCCAGAACCTGCGCGACGCCCTCGCGGTGGCGCCGCTGGAACTGGTCCTGGTGGAGACCGACGCGCCCTTCCTCACCCCGGCGCCCTACCGGGGCCGGCCCAACGCCCCCTACCTGATCCCCGTCACCGTCCGCGCGATGGCGGCCGTGCGCGGCCTCGACGAGGACACCCTCGCCACCGCCCTCGCGGCCAACACGGCACGGGCCTTCGACTACTGACACCCCGGGCTACCCTTGCACGGTGAGCAGCCCCACCCCTCCCGACGCCCTCCTGGGCCCCGCCGACGTCCGCGAACTCGCGGCGGTCCTCGGCGTGCGGCCCACCAAGCAGCGCGGCCAGAACTTCGTCATCGACGCCAACACGGTCCGCCGTATCGTGCGCACCGCGGGCGTCCGCCCCGACGACGTGGTGGTCGAGGTGGGGCCCGGTCTCGGCTCGCTCACCCTGGCCCTGCTGGAGGCGGCCGACCGGGTCGTCGCCGTCGAGATCGACGACGTCCTCGCCGCCGCCCTCCCCGCCACCGTCACCGCCCGCAGGCCCGAGCGCGCCGACCGGTTCACGCTCGTGCACTGCGACGCCATGCGGGTCACCGAGCTGCCGGGCCCGGCCCCGACCGCGCTCGTCGCCAACCTGCCGTACAACGTGGCCGTGCCCGTCCTGCTGCACATGCTGGAGACCTTCCCGAGCATCGAGCGGACCCTGGTCATGGTGCAGGCGGAGGTCGCCGACCGGCTCGCCGCCGGACCCGGCTCCAGGGTGTACGGCGTGCCCTCCGTGAAGGCCAACTGGTACGCCGAGGTCAAGCGGGCCGGCTCGATCGGCCGGAACGTGTTCTGGCCCGCGCCGAACGTCGACAGCGGCCTGGTGTCGCTGGTCCGCCGCCCCGAGCCGCTGCGCACGACCGCCTCCCGGAGCGAGGTCTTCGCCGTCGTCGACGCGGCCTTCGCCCAGCGCCGCAAGACCCTGCGGGCCGCGCTGGCCGGCTGGGCCGGGTCGGCCGCCGCCGCCGAGGCCGCCCTGGTCGCCGCGGGCGTCTCACCGCAGGCCCGCGGCGAGGCGCTGAGCGTGGAAGAGTTCGTACGTGTCGCCGAGAACAAGACACGTATCGCCGAGAACGAGAAGTGACACCCAGAAGTGACGGAGAGTGACGAGCACGTGAGTGTGACGGTCCGCGTCCCCGCCAAGGTCAACGTCCAGCTCGCGGTGGGCCCCGCCCGCCTCGACGGCTTCCACGACCTGGCCAACGTCTTCCTCGCCGTCGGCCTCTACGACGAGGTCACCGCGGCCCCCGCCGAGAAGCTCCGGATCACCTGCGAGGGCCCGGACGCCGGCCTGGTCCCGCTGGACCGCACCAACCTCGCGGCCCGCGCCGCCGAAGCGCTCGCCGAGCGGTACGGCCGCACACCCGACGTGCACCTGCACATCACCAAGGACATCCCGGTGGCCGGCGGCATGGCGGGCGGCAGCGCGGACGGCGCCGCCGCCCTGGTCGCCTGCGACGCGCTCTGGGGCACCGGCGCCTCCCGCGACGTGCTGCTGGAGATCTGCGCCGAACTGGGCAGCGACGTGCCCTTCAGCCTGGTCGGCGGCGCGGCGCTCGGCACCGGACGCGGCGAACGGCTCACCGCGCTGGAGGTGGGCGGCACCTTCCACTGGGTCTTCGCGACCGCCGCGCGCGGCCTGTCCACCCCGGCCGTCTTCCGCGAGTTCGACCGGCTCGGCGAGGGCGTGGACATTCCCGCGCCCGTCGCCTCCCGGCCGGTCCTGGACGCCCTCGCCAAGGGCGACGCCGCCGCCCTCGCGGTGGCCGTCTCCAACGATCTCCAGCCCGCGGCGCTCTCCCTCTTCCCCGAACTCGCCGACACCCTCGCCGCGGGCCGCGCGGCCGGCGCCCTCACCGGCCTCGTCTCCGGTTCCGGCCCCACCACCGCCTTCCTCGCCGCCGACGCCAACGCCGCGGCCGAGATCGCCGCCGTGCTGCGCGCCTCCGGCACCTGCGCGTCGGCCCGGGTCGCCGAGGCCCCGGCGGCGGGGGCGGGGGCGGCGGGAGCGACGGCGGTCGCCGGGCCGCTGCCCGCAGGGCCTACGCTGGAAGGCTGAACGTCCCCCAGGCAGGAGAAAAATGGCCGTCAACCTGGTCAATGTCGAGAACGTCAGCAAGGTGTACGGCACCCGGGCCCTGCTGGACGGCGTCTCCCTCGGCGTCTCCGAGGGCGACCGCATCGGCGTCGTGGGCCGCAACGGCGACGGCAAGACCACGCTGATCCGGATGCTCGCCAAGCTGGAGGAGGCCGACACCGGCCGCGTCACCCACCTCGGCGGGCTGCGCCTGGGCGTGCTCACCCAGCACGACTCCCTCGACCCCGCCGCCACCGTGCGGCACGAGGTCATCGGTGACCTGGCCGACCACGAGTGGGCGGGCAACTCCAAGATCAGGGACGTGCTGACCGGCCTCTTCGGCGGCCTGGACCTGCCCGGCTTCCCGCAGGGCCTGGACACCGTCATCGGCCCGCTCTCCGGCGGAGAGCGCCGCCGGATCGCGCTCGCCAAGCTCCTCATCGACGAGCAGGACCTGGTCGTCCTGGACGAGCCGACCAACCACCTCGACGTCGAGGGCATCGCCTGGCTCGCCCGCCACCTGCGCGAGCGCCGCTCCGCGCTGGTCTGCGTCACCCACGACCGCTGGTTCCTCGACCAGGTCTGCACCCGCATGTGGGACGTGCAGAAGGGCGACGTCTTCGAGTACGAGGGCGGCTACTCCGACTACGTCTTCGCCCGCGCCGAGCGCGAGCGGATCGCCGCCACCGAGGAGGTCAAGCGGCAGAACCTGGTCCGCAAGGAGCTGGCCTGGCTGCGCCGCGGCGCCCCCGCCCGCACCTCCAAGCCGAGGTTCCGGGTCGAGGCCGCCAACGAGCTGATCGCGGACGTGCCCCCGCCCCGGGACAGCAGCGAGCTGATGAAGTTCGCCTCCTCCCGGCTCGGCAGGACCGTCTTCGACCTGGAGGACGTGACCGTCCAGGCCGGCCCCAAGGTGCTGCTCAAGCACCTGACCTGGCAGCTCGGCCCCGGCGACCGGTTCGGCCTGGTCGGTGTCAACGGCGCCGGCAAGACCTCCCTGCTGCGCGCGCTCGCCGAGGCCGCCTACAGCGGGGGCGAGCACCAGCCGGCCGGCGGCCAGGTCAAGGTCGGCCGGACGGTCAAGCTGGCCTACCTCTCCCAGGAGGTCGCCGAACTCGACCCCGCCTGGCGGGTGCTGGAGGCCGTGCAGCAGGTCCGGGAACGCGTCGACCTCGGCAAGGGCCGCGAGATGACCGCCGGACAGCTCTGCGAGACCTTCGGCTTCGGCAAGGAGAAGCAGTGGACGCCGGTCGGCGACCTCTCCGGCGGTGAGCGCCGCCGCCTGCAGATCCTCCGGCTCCTCATGGACGAGCCCAACGTCCTCTTCCTCGACGAGCCCACCAACGACCTCGACATCGAGACCCTCACGCAGTTGGAGGACGTCCTCGACGGCTGGCCCGGGTCGATGATCGTCATCTCCCACGACCGGTTCTTCGTCGAGCGCACCACCGACCGCGTCTTCGCCCTGCTCGGCGACGGCGCGCTGCGGATGCTGCCGCGCGGCATCGACGAGTACCTGGAGCGCCGGCTGCGCATGGAGGAGGCGGCCGCCGCCTCGGTCCCGGCCGCGGCGGTGCCGGCCACCGCCGGGACCGAGAGGAGCGCCGCCGACCAGCGCGTCGCCAAGAAGGAACTGCAGAAGATCGAGCGGCAGTTGGACAAGGTCGCCGAGCGCGAGACCAAGCTGCACGCGCGGATCGCCGAGAACGCCACGGACTTCGCGAAGGTGGCCGAACTCGACACCGAGCTGCGGGAGCTGTCCGGTCAGCGCGACGAACTGGAGATGCGCTGGCTGGAACTGGCCGAGGACGCCTGACACCGCACACAAGAGGCGCGCGGTGCGTGAAGGGGGCGTGAAGGCGCGTAACAGGGGCATCACAGGGCGGTTCTCCCTTGGGAACGGGTACGGGACGAACCGGTGTGACGTGTGTTCCGGGTGATAAAAAGGGCCGTCCGAGACTGTCTGAGAATCGCCTGAGAAACACGGGGTGTGTCGGAAACGCAGCACCGTCGGCGCGGCGTCACATCCGTCACGAGGGGGAACCACTGATGAGCCAGCCGCCCAACCAGCCGCCGAACGAGCCGCCCAGCCAGCCGCCCGGCGAGCCCTCGGGCCGGCCGTCGCAGGGCGGCTTCGGCCCGCCCCAGGACCCGCCGCCGCAGGCCCCGCCGGTTCCGCAGGGCCCGCCCCCGCCGGTTCCGCAGGGCCCGCCCCCGCCGGCTCCGCAGGGCCCGCCCCCGCCGGCTCCGCAGGGCCCGCCCCCGCCGCCGCAGGGCGCCCCGCCCCAGCCCGGTTACGGATACCCGCAGAGCCCCCCGCCCGGCCCGCCCGGCTACGGACAGCCGCCGCATCCGGCTTACGGACAGCCGCAACAGCCGGGCCACGGACAGCCGCAGCAGCCGGTCTACGGCCAGCCGCAGCCGGGTTACGGACACCCGCAGCAGCCGGGGCCGTACGCCCAGCCCGGTCCCTACGGACAAGCCCAGCAGCCCGGCCCGTACGGCGGCCCGCCCGGCTACGGCCCTCCGCAGCAGCCCGGTCACCCCGGCGCCCCCGGCATGCCGCCGCCCGGCGGTTCCCGCAACCCCTTCAGGGGCAAGCCGGGACTGGCCGTCGCCGCGGCCGTCGCCGGGCTCCTCGTCATCGGCGGCGGGGTGTACGCGATCACCGCGACCGGTGACGACGGCGGCAAGGAACCGGTAGCCCAGGGCAGCGACGACCCCCGACCGGCCTCCCCCTCGGCCTCGGCCTCCGGGAGCGGTGGCACCGACGCGGGCGGCGCCGACCCGGACCACCTCAACCAGGGCCGCGCCGCCGGCGACTCCCGGGTGCTCTGGTACAAGCCCGCGCCCGACGTGGGCGCCTCCGGAGCCGACGCCCCCGGCCTGTGGATCACCGGCAAGACGGCCGTGAAGGCCGCGTACAAACAGCTCTACGCCTACCGCGTCGGGGACGGCGAGGCCGCCTGGGACCCGATCGCCTTCCCGCAGAAGATCTGCTCGGTCACCACGGAGAAGAGCGCCGACGACAAGGTCGTCGTCGCGTACATGAGCGGCTCAAGCGACCGCGCCAAGTGCAACCAGCTCCAGCAGATCGACCTCGACACCGGCGCGAAGGGCTGGTCCCAGAAGATCCCCGACGGCGAGCTGTTCGACTCCACGCTCTCCGTCGAACTGAGCCTCACCGGCGACACCCTGATGGTCGGCCGCTCCCAGTCGGGGACGGCGTTCGACGTCACCAGCGGCGACAGGCTCTACGACAAGAAGCGGTACGGCGACGCCTGCTTCCCCGCCGGTTTCGCAGGCGGCGAGCGGCTGATCCAGGTCGCCTCCTGCGGCGCCGGCACCGACGACGAGCACGACGAACTCCAGGAACTGGACCCGAGGACCGGCAAGGTCAAGTGGACCTACCAGTACGAGAAGGGGTGGCGGATCGCCCGCGCCTACTCCCTCGACCCGGTCGTCGTCTACGCCACCAACAAGGACAAGAAGAGCTGGAACATCTCCAGCTTCGCCGGTGGCGAGGTCACCTCCCAGGTCGACGTGGACGAGGAGTTCGCGCCCTCCTGCGGCTGGGCCGTCCTCGAACGTGACCTCCAGGGCTGCCAGGGCGTCGTCGTCGCCGACGACACGCTCTACCTGCCGACCAAGGCCCTCACCGGCGCCAACGAGATCGTCGCGATCAGCCTCGCCAGCGGCAAGGAGGAGTGGCGGGTGAAGTCCCCGGCCGACGAGTCGATGATCCCGGTCCGGGTCGACGGCCCGAACCTCGTGGCGTACGTCGACGCGTCCTACGACGCGGGCGGCCAGGTCGTCTCCGTACCCACCGGCGGCAGCGCCCACAAGCCGGTGAAGCTGCTGCAGAACCCGCAGAGCGCCGCGGACGTCGAGGGCGGCTTCTACTCCAAGCAGGTCGTCTGGGCCGACGACCGCCTCTACGTCGCCACGACGCGCCTGACCGGCAACGACGCGGCGAAGGAAAAGCTGATGCTCGTCTACGGCAAGTGAGCCTCCGCCCCCGTCCGTTCCGCCGTCCCCGCCCCCACTCCGAGGTGTCCGCCCCATGAGCCAGCCGCCGCCCCCGCCGCCCCAGCCGCCCCAGCCTCCTCAGCAGCCGCCCCAGCCGCCGCAGGGGGGCGGTGGCGGGTTCGGTCCGCCGCAGCAGCCGCCGCCGCCCGGGTACGGGTATCCGCAGCAGCCCGCGCCGTCCGGGTACGGGTATCCCGGGCAGCCGCCGGCCCCGGCCTACGGGCAGCAGCCGGGGCCGAATCCGTACGGGCAGCCGACCCCGCCCTACGGGCAGCAGCTCGGCTACGCCTATCCGCCGCCGCACACCCCCTACCCGACGCAGCCGATCGGGCCCGGCGGGCCCGGTGGCGGCAGGAACAGGACCGTCGCCGTCGTCGTGGCCGCCGTCGTCGCGCTCGCGCTCGTCGTCGGCGGCGTCGTCTGGTTCGCCCACTCCTCCGGTGACGAGGGCGGCAAGGACGACACCGCCACCTCCGGCTCCACCACCGGCGGCGGGGACGAGAAGGGCGGTACCGACGGCCCCGCGGTCGCCGACGGGCAGGAGAAGGTGCCCGCCGACCCCGCCTCCGAGGTCCTCTTCCAGGTCCCGTCCCCCAAGGTGGACAAGGACGAGCGGAGCGTCGTCGTGGCCGGCTCCTGGCTCACCGACAAGGTGTACGCCAAGAGCGGCATCGCCGAGATCACCGGCTACGACCCCGGGAAGGGCGACGAGCTGTGGACCATCCCGCTGGCGGGCCCGGTCTGCACGGTCAGCAAGTACGTCACCGTCGACAACAAGGCGGCCGTCGTCCACCAGCCCGCCATGCCGACCAGGGCCAAGCCCTCGCAGGGGTGCAGCCAGGTCACCCTCATCGACCTCGACACGGGCCGCATGCTCTGGTCCAAGGAGGCCAAGGCGGAGCGGAGCGGCGACCGGCCGATGGCCTTCAGCAACGTCACCGTCAGCAAGGACACGGTCGCCGCGGGCGGCCTCGCCGGCGGGGTCGGCTGGGACATCTCCTCGGGCGCCACGCTGTGGTCCCCGAAGGCGGACGACTCCTGCTACGACAACGGTTACGGCGGTGGCCCGAAGCTGGTCGTGGTGCGCAAGTGCGGTGAACTGGACGCGCGGCAGCTCCACATCCAGACCATCGACCCGAAGACCGGGAAGGTCGTCTCGGAGTACGAGATGGCCCCGGGCATCGAGTACGCGGCCGTCGTCTCCACCGATCCGCTGGTGGTCGCCGCCGACGTCGGCGACTCCGCCGGTGACGGCAGCGGCATCTCGGACTTCTTCTCCCTCGACAACAAGACCGGCAAGCTCCGCAACCGCATCTCGGCGCCCGGCAAGAACTTCGCCGCCCGCTGCGACGCGATCAGCAGGGTCGAGCAGTGCAGCGGGCTCACGGTCGGCAACGACCGGCTGTACATCGCGACCGAGGAGCACAAGGGCAGCGGCGAGTCCTACAGCTTCACCAACGAGATCGTCGTCTTCGACCTGGCCACCGGCAAGCAGACCGGCGAGCGCGCCGACGCGGGCGACGGCTACACGATGACTCCGCTGCGGATGGACGGCGGCGATGTGATCGCCTACAAGGAGCCGCCGTACAACAAGGGCGGGCAGGTCGTGAGCATCGACGGCCGTACGTTCGAGGAGACCAAGCTGCTGGAGAACCCCGCGACGAAGAACGTGCGCGACGTGGAGACCCAGATGCAGCCCGAGTACGCGGAGATCATCTACTCGCAGGGGCGGCTGTACCTGGCGGCGCAGTTCGCCAGCGCGCTGAGCGCCTCGGACGACAAGCGGTACCTGACGGTCGCGTTCGGTGCGAGCGGCTGATCAGTAACCGGAGATCTGTGCGGTCGCGGCCCCGTCCCTGGTCAGGGACGGGGCCGCGGTGCGAGCGATTTCGGCGATCCGGGGCGCTTCTCACCGGTAGGGGCAGCGCGACGTCGAACAAGCGTGTAGCTTCCGGGGGCAGGCCGGGGGACTGTGGGGAACTGGGGGGTTGCTCGATGGGAGTGCGGCTGATGGTGGTCGACGACCACCGACTGCTCGCCGAGGCGCTGGCCTCGGCGCTGAAGCTGCGCGGGCACCGGGTGCTCGCCGCGGCGGCGCCGCCCGCCGGGGCGGCGGATCTGGTGATCAGCCGGGCGCCCGAGGTGTGCCTGCTGGGGACGGCCACGCCGGCCGAGCCGGGGATCTTCGACCCCGTGGTGCGGATCAAACGGGACCGGCCGCAGGTGGCGGTGGTGGTGCTGGGGCCGGTGCCGAGCCCCCGGGGGATAGCGGCGGCCTTCGCGGCGGGGGCGTCGGGGTACGTGCGGCACGACGAGCGGATAGAGGGCGTCGAGCGGGCGATCATGAAGGCGCGGGCCGGGGAGGCCGCGGTGGCGCCGGCGCTGTTGCAGGGGGCGTTCGCGGAGCTGCTGAATCCGGTGGCGCAGCCGGACGACGAGGGGCAGCGGCTGCTGCAGATGCTGACGCCTCGGGAGGTGGAGGTGCTGGTGCGGGTCGCGGACGGGGAGGACACGCGGCTGATCGCGGCGGGGATGGGGATCGCGCCGTCCACCGCCCGCACCCATGTGCAGCGGGTGCTGATGAAGCTGGGGGTGGGGTCGCGGCTGGAGGCCGCCGCGCTGGCGGCCCGTACGGGGCTGCTGGACCGGGCGGTCGCCTCCGGCGGGTGAGCGGGCATGCCTGCGGCGGCCTGTGGCCGGTTCGGCGGGGGTGCGGGCGGACACCCCCCCGTCCCCTTGCCGCCGTACGCGGGGCCTGGCCCCCCGCCCCGGCTTCGACGCCGGGGCGGGTCATGCGGGCCTCGGATCTACTCGTCCGTCGGCGTGGCCGCGGGGGGCGGCGGGGCCGTCGGGCGGAGCTTCAGCCAGGCCAGGAAGAACAGGCCGAGGAGCAGCATGCCCAGGCCGGTCCAGAGGTTGATGTTGACGCCCTCGGCCTTGTCGATGTCGGCGTCGGACGCCGTGAGGCCCGCGATCGTGACGATCACGCCGTAGAGCACGAAGAGACCGCCGATGATCCGCCGGATGTCGAACAGCCGCGCGGCCGTCGCGGACTCGCTCTCCAGCTCGGAGACCTTCTCGTGGACGTTCTTCTCGGAGTGGTCTGACATGTTCTCTCAATCCTCCCGCGGTCAGAACGAGAACGGGATGTAGCAGAGGGCGGCCAGTACGACGGCGCTCCAGCCCAGCAGCGCGGGCTTGCGGTACCAGGCGTCGTCTCCCTCGGCGGGCGGCTCGGACATGCCGGGGGAGGTGGTGCCGTAGACCAGGCCCTGCAGTTCGGCGGCCGGCTTCGGCGTGGTGAACAGGGTGACGACGACCATGACCACCGCGCCCGCGACGAAGCCCGCGATCGCGGAGACGAAGTTGGCGCCCTGGTCGGAGGGGATGTCGATGACGCCCTGCTTGTACAGCCAGAAGTAGTTCACCATCGCGGCCGTGGTGCCCGCGACCAGGCCCCAGAAGCCCGACTTCATGGACGCGCGCTTCCAGAACATGCCGATGATGAAGACCACGAACATCGGGACGTTGAAGAAGGAGAACAGCGTCTGGAGGTAACTCATGATGTTGGAGAAGGAGGAGGCCAGGAACGCCGTGCCGATCGAGGCCAGGACGCCGACCGCGGTGATCAGGCGGCCGAAGCGCACGTAGTAGGCGTCCTCGCGGTCCTTGACCACGTACTTCTGCCAGATGTCGGTGGTGAACACCGTGTTGAAGGACGAGATGTTGGCCGCCATGCCCGCCATGAAGGCGGCGAGGAGGCCGGTGACCGCGATGCCCAGGACGCCGTTGGGGAGCAACTGCTCCATGAGGTACGGGATCGCGTCGTTGTACTGGAGGTCGGAGCCGGGGGTGCCGATCTTGGGGACCAGCGCGGCGGCGACCAGACCCGGGATCATCACCAGGAAGACGATGAAGATCTTCGGGAACGCGGCGATCAGCGGGGTGCGCTTGGCGGCGGAGATGTTCTTCGCGGAGAGCGCGCGCTGCACCTCGGCGAAGTTGGTCGTCCAGTAGCCGAAGGAGAGGACGAAGCCGAGGCCGAGGACGATGGTCAGCCAGTTGGCGCCGAGCGGGTTGTCGCTGCCGATGCCGGTGCCGCCCCACGACGTCATGAAGTCGGCGCCGTGCTGTGCGGAGAGGTTGCCGGACAGACCGTCCCAGCCGCCGACCTTCTTCAGGCCCAGGATGGTGATCGGGATCAGGGCCGCCATGATCACGAAGAACTGGAGGACCTCGTTGTAGATCGCCGAGGAGAGGCCGCCGAGGGTGATGTAGGCGAGGACGAAGAAGCCGGCGACCACGATGGCCACCCACTCCGGCCAGCCGAGGAGCGCCTCGACGACGATCGCGAGGGCGTACAGGTTGACGCCCGCGATCAGGATCGCCGCGACGGCGAACAGGATCGAGCTGAGCATGTGCGCCGCTTTGTCGAAGCGGAGCAGCAGGAACTCCGGGACCGAGCGGACCTTGGAGCCGTAGTAGAACGGCATCATCACCAGGCCGAGGAAGACCATGGCCGGGATGGCGCCGATCCAGTACCAGTGCGTGGTGTAGACGCCGTACTGGGCGGAGTTGGCGGCCATGCCGAGGATCTCGGTGGCCCCCAGGTTGGCCGCCACGAAGGCGAGTCCGGTGACCCAGGCGGGCAGCGAGCGGCCGGACAGGAAGAAGTCGAGGCTCGTCTTGACCGAGCGCCGGGCGGCGAAGCCGATGCCCAGCACGACCAGGAAGTAGATCGCGAGGATCGAGTAGTCGAGCCAGTTGGTGGGGAGTCGAAGCTCCGCGGCCAGATATGTGGGGGTTTCCATAAGCACTCGCTTCGTTGCGTGAACTGATCCGGAGCGGAACCTACGCCTCCGCGTTCAGATATTGAACACTTCCGGTGAGGTTCTTTGTTTGATTGTGATGAACGCCGGTCGGGTTGGTTCTGTTGTGTTATGTTTGATTGTGTTGGGTCCTCGGTGGGTGCAGTGGTGGGTGTAGGGAGTCCGGACAGTGAAGAAGACCTCGACCCGGCTGGCCGACGGCCGCGAGCTGATCTACTACGACCTGCGCGACGACACCGTGCGGGACGCCGTGGACCGCCGGCCGCTGGAACCGACCGTCACCTCCTCGCAGATCCGGCGGGACGTGCTGCTGGGGGACGCGGTCGCCGTCGCCTCGCACCGGCAGGGACGTACGTACCACCCGCCGGCCGACCAGTGCCCGCTGTGCCCCACCCGGGGCGACCGGCTGAGCGAGATCCCGGACTCGTCGTACGACGTCGTGGTCTTCGAGAACCGTTTCCCCTCGCTGGCCGGCGACTCCGGACGCTGCGAGGTCGTCTGCTTCACCTCCGACCACCAGGCGTCCTTCGCCTCGCTCAGCGAGGAGCAGGCCCGTCTGGTGCTGGACGCGTGGACGGACCGCACGGCGGAGCTGTCGCATCTGCCCTCCGTTGAGCAGGTGTTCTGTTTCGAGAACCGGGGCGCCGAGATCGGGGTGACACTGGGTCACCCTCATGGGCAGATCTACGCCTACCCCTTCACCACGCCTCGCACCGCCCTGATGTTGCGCCAGGTGGCCGCCCACAAGGAGGCGGCCGGCGGGGAGAACCTCTTCGACACCGTGCTGGCCCGGGAACTGGCGGGCGAACGGCTGGTCCTGGAGGGCGAGCACTGGGCCGCCTTCGTGCCGTACGCCGCGCACTGGCCCTACGAGGTGCACCTCTACCCGAAGCGGCGGGTGCCCGATCTGCTCGCCCTCGGCGAGGCGGCGCGCACCGAGTTTCCCCGGGTCTATCTGGAACTCCTGCGGCGCTTCGACCGGATCTTCGGACCGGACGAGCCGCCCACGCCCTACATCGCGGCCTGGCACCAGGCGCCGTTCGGGCAGTCGGCGGAGTGCGAAGGGGTGACGCGGGACGACTTCGCGCTGCACCTTGAGCTTTTCACCATTCGCCGTACGTCCGGCAAGCTGAAGTTCCTCGCGGGGTCCGAGTCCGGCATGAACGTGTTCATCAACGACGTGCCGCCGGAGACCGCGGCCGAGCGACTGCGAGAGGTAGCGAGTTCATGAGCGGTAAGTACCTGGTCACGGGTGGCGCGGGATACGTCGGCAGCGTGGTCGCCCAGCACCTGCTGGAGGCCGGCCACGAGGTGGTCGTCCTGGACAACCTGTCGACGGGTTTCCGCGAGGGTGTGCCGGCCGGGGCGTCCTTCGTCGAGGGTGACATCCGCGACGCCGCCAAGTGGCTGGACGCCTCCTTCGACGGGGTGCTGCACTTCGCCGCGTTCTCGCAGGTCGGCGAGTCGGTGGTGCAGCCGGAGAAGTACTGGGAGAACAACGTCGGCGGCACCATGGCGCTGCTCGGCGCCATGCGCGCGGCGGGCGTGCGCACCCTGGTCTTCTCCTCGACGGCGGCGACCTACGGGGAGCCGGAGCGGGTCCCGATCGTCGAGTCGGCGCCGACCGCCCCCACCAACCCCTACGGCGCCTCCAAGCTCGCCGTCGACCACATGATCAGCGGCGAGGCGGCCGCCCACGGCCTGGGCGCGGTGTCACTGCGGTACTTCAACGTGGCGGGCGCCTACGGGCAGTGCGGCGAGCGGCACGACCCCGAGTCGCACCTCATTCCGCTGGTCCTCCAGGTCGCCCAGGGCCGCCGGGACGCCATCTCCGTCTACGGCGACGACTACCCGACGCCGGACGGCACCTGCGTGCGCGACTACATCCACGTCGCCGACCTCGCCGAGGCGCACCTGCTGGCGCTGGCCGCCGCCGCGCCGGGCGAGCACCTGATCTGCAACCTCGGCAACGGCAACGGCTTCTCGGTCCGCGAGGTGATCGAGACCGTCCGCCGGGTGACGGGCCACCCGATCCCCGAGGTCGTGGCCCCGCGCCGGGGCGGCGATCCGGCGACCCTGGTGGCGTCGGCCGCCACCGCCCGCGAGAAGCTGGGCTGGAACCCGTCCCGCGCGGACCTCGCGGACATCGTCGCGGACGCGTGGGAGTTCGCGCGCCGAGGTGCGTGACACGGCCGGTCGTCAGCGGCCGGTCGTCAGTGGTCGGTAACAGGTACGAAGAGGGCAGGGGTCAGGGCATGAGCGAGGATGTCGCCGCGGTCGCGCAGGCGGTCGCCGGACGGTTCCGGGAGCTGTACGGGGCCGGACCGGAAGGGGTGTGGGCGGCCCCCGGCCGGGTCAACCTCATCGGCGAGCACACCGACTACAACGACGGCTTCGTCATGCCGTTCGCCCTGCCGCACCAGGCGGTGGCGGCCGTCTCCCGGCGCGACGACGGCGTCCTGCGCCTGCACTCGGCGGACATCGACGCCGGTGTGGCCGAACTGCGCGTGGCCGACCTCCTGCCCGAGTCGGACAAGGGCTGGACGGCGTACCCCTCGGGTGTCGTCTGGGCGCTGCGCGAGGCCGGGCACGAGGTGACCGGCGCCGACATCCACCTCGCCTCGACGGTCCCGGCGGGCGCCGGGCTCTCCTCCTCGGCGGCCCTGGAGGTCGTCGTCGCCCTCGCCCTGAACGACCTGTTCGGCCTGGAACTGCGCGGCTGGCAGCTCGCCCGCCTGTGCCAGCGCGCGGAGAACGTCTACGTCGGCGCCCCGGTCGGCATCATGGACCAGACGGCCTCCGCCTGCTGCGAGGCCGGGCACGCCCTCTTCCTGGACACCCGCGACCTCGCGCAGCGGCAGATTCCCTTCGACCTGGCCGCCGAGGGCCTGCGCCTGCTGGTGGTGGACACCCGGGTCAAGCACTCGCACAGCGAGGGCGAGTACGGCAAGCGGCGCGCGGGCTGCGAGCGCGGCGCCGCCCTCCTCGGTGTCGACGCCCTGCGGGACGTGCCCTACGACGCCCTGGACGAGGCCCTGGAGCGGCTCGCCGACGACGAGGAGGCGCTCCGTCTGGTCCGGCACGTCGTCACCGAGGACCAGCGGGTCGAACGGGCCGTCGCCCTGCTGGAGTCCGGGGAGACCCGCGCCATCGGGCCGGTCCTCTACGAGGGCCACGCCTCCCTGCGCGACGACTTCCGCATCTCCTGCCCCGAACTGGACCTGGTGGTCGACACCGCCTCGGCCGCCGGCGCCCTCGGCGCCCGGATGACGGGCGGCGGTTTCGGCGGCTCGGCGATCGTGCTGACCGAGGCCGCGGCGGTGGACACGCTCACCGAGGCGGTGACGCGGGCGTTCGCGAAGGCCGGTTTCCGCACCCCCCGCGTCTTCGAGGCGGTGCCGTCCCCGGGCGCCCGCCGACTGCGCCGGGCGTGAGCGGCGCCGGGTTCACCGACCGCGCCGGCCTCCCGCGCGGCGCGCCGGTGATCCCGGCCCGACCGGGCCGCCCCGGCCTTCAGGCCAGGCGTTTCACCAGGCCGTACTCCGTGACGCCCGGCGGGTAGTCCTCGATCACGGACACCACCTCGTATCCCTGCTTCCGGTAGAAGTCCGGCGCCTGGAAGTCCCACGTCTCCAGGCGCACGGCCCGGCAGCCCCGCTCGCGGCGCGCGACCTGCTCCGCCCGGTCCAGCAGACGGGAGCCGAGGCCCGCGCCCCGGTGCCGCTCGTCCACCCACAGGTACGTCACGTGCAGCCAGCTCGTCCACGTGTGACCGACCAGTCCGCCGGCCAGTCCGCCGGCCGGCCCCTCTGCCGGGTCCCGGTCCGGGTCCATCAGCCACACGTGCAGCGGCACTTCGCGTTCGTGAGGGGTTCCGCGCAACGCGCGCAGGACCGGTGAGGCCCTGGTGTTCGTCTCCAGCAGCCGTGTGCGCAGCATTTCTCGCCGGATTTTGTCGACTTCTGTCTCAAGAACAAACATGCGGCACACCATAAACGTGCCGGGCCGCCAGTTCTGCAAATACTCTTCCGCTCCCGCCCTTCGTCCGTACCCTGTTGCACAGCACCGGTGGGGGCCGGTGCCGTTCAGGGGGCGAGACAGTCGGGTACGGCGCCCGGTGCGGGGTAGCGGTCACTGCGCGACGGCGGTCGCGCGGCGGTGGCGATCCGTCCCCGGCCACGGCGTCGGACGCAGCGTCAGACGTGTGCACGGATACGGGAAGCGGGCTCCGTACCCGCTCTGCTGTCGTCTTGTGAAGAGGGAGATCCCCTGCTCCCGAGGGAGCCTGGGGAAGGGGGTCACGTGGTTCGCATCCGAGTCCTGGTCGTCGACGACCATCGCATCTTCGCCGAGTCCCTCGCGGCGGCACTGGCCGCCGAACCGGACGTCGACGTCTCCGCGGCGGGCAGCGGCCCGGCCGCGCTGCGCTGCATGGAGCGGGCGACGGCCGAGGGACGGCGGTACGACGTGCTCCTCGTCGACGCCGACCTCGGCGGCAACGTGGCCGCCATGCGGCCCGCCGGTCCCGTGCGGGACGACGGCGAGGACGGACTGGTCGACGGGATCTCGCTGGTCACGGGGGTACGGTCGGCGCAGCCAGGGGTACGGACCGTCGTCCTCGCCGAGAAGGACGACCCGCGGCGGGCGGCGCTCGCCCTCCAGGCCGGCGCCGGTGGCTGGGTGGCGAAGGACTGCTCGCTGTCCCGGCTGCTCACCGTGATCCGGGGAGTGCTGCGCGACGAGACGCACCTGCCGCCCGCCCTGCTCACCGGCGTGCTGCGCGAGCTGACCGCCGCCCGCAAGCACCGCACCGAGAGCGAGCTGCTGGTGGAGTCGCTGACGCCGCGCGAGCGGGAGGTGCTGCGGTGCATGGTCGCGGGGCTCGGCCGCAAGGCCGTCGCCGAGCGGCTGTTCCTCTCCCCGCACACGGTCCGCACCCATATGCAGAACGTCCTCGGCAAGCTCGGCGTCCACTCCACCCTCGCCGCCGTCGCGCTCGCCCGGCGGGCCGGGGTGGGTCCGGTCGACCTATCCGGGGATGTTGTCGAACGGGGCGGTCAACTGGCGTAGCAGTCCCGCCAGCTCGCCGCGCTGGGCGCGGGACAGCTCCGCGAGGATGGCCCGCTCCTGGTCGAGCAGGCCGGCCAGGGCCTGGTCGGCGCGGTCCCGGCCCTCGGCGGTGAGCCGGACCAGCACGCCGCGCCGGTCACTGGGGTCGGGCAGGCGTTCCACCAGGCTCTTGTGGGCCAGCCGGTCGATGCGGTTGGTCATGGTGCCCGAGGTGACCAGGGTCTGGGTGAGCAACTGCCCCGGCGAGAGCTGGTACGGGGTGCCCGCGCGGCGCAGCGCGGTGAGCACGTCGAACTCCCACGGCTCCAACTGGTGCTCGGCGAAGGCCAGCCGGCGGGCGCGGTCCAGGTGCCGGGCCAGTCTGCTGACCCGGCTCAGCACTTCGAGCGGTTCCACGTCGAGGTCCGGGCGCTCCCGGCGCCACGCAGCGACCAGCCGATCGACCTCGTCCTCCATGTCGATCAGTGTAGTGGTTGTGTCGACGTGAAGTCTCTTGACGTCAAGAGAGGTGCGGGTGAGCCTGGAGCAGCACCCGGTCCCGTACCGCCACCATCCCCCGGGAGGTCCGCCCCATGCCCGACACCACCCCCGCCTGGGACCCCGCCCGGTACCTGCGCCACGCCGGCCACCGCGCCCGCCCCTTCGCCGACCTGCTCGCCCGGGTCCCGGACCTGCCCGCGCGGGCACCCCGGATCGCCGACCTCGGCTGCGGACCGGGCAACGCCACCGCCTTGCTCACCGCCCGCTGGCCCACCGCCCACGTCACCGGCCACGACAACTCCCCCGAGATGCTCGAACGGGCCCGCGCGGGGGCCGGTCCCACCCCGGGCGGCGGCCGCCTCGACTTCGCGACCACCGACGTCCGCACCTGGACCCCCGCCGAGCCGCACGACCTGATCCTCAGCAACGCCACCCTGCACTGGATCCCCGGCCACACCGACCTCTTCGCCGGCTGGATCGCCGCACTCGCCCCCGGCGGCGTCCTCGCCTTCCAGGTACCCGGCAACTTCGACGCCCCCAGCCACCGCCTGCTGCGCCGGCTGGCCCCCGACGGCACCGCGCACCGCACCGACACCGTCCACACCCCCGAGGAGTACCTGGCCCGCCTCACCGGCCTCGGCTGCACCGTCGACGCCTGGGAGACGACCTACATCCACCTGCTGACCGGCGAGGACCCCGTACTGGACTGGGTCGGGGGCACCACCCTGCGCCCCGTCCTCACGGCCCTCGACGACGCCCCGGAACGCCGGGACGCGTTCCTGGACCGGTACCGCGACGCCCTGCGCACCGCCTATCCACCGGGCCCGCACGGCACCCCGTTCCCGTTCCGCAGGGTGTTCGCGGTGGCCCGCAAGGAGACCGGCCGGACCGGCCCCTCCTGAACCGGGCTCCTCCTGAACCCGGCCTCTCCGGCACCCGGCACCGGCCCGGCACCCGGGCCTCAGTTCTTCCGGTGACCGATCAGCCGCGGCTTCTGGTTCAGCCCGTCCAGGCCGTGCCAGGCCAGATTGACCAGGTGGGCCGCCACCTCCGCCTTCTTCGGACGGCGGACGTCCAGCCACCACTGACCGGTCAGCGCGACCATGCCCACCAGGGCCTGGGCGTAGAGCGGGGCCAGCTTGGAGTCGAAGCCGCGGTTCTTGAACTCGCGGCCCAGGATGTCCTCCACCTGCGTGGCGATGTCCGAGATGAGAGAGGCGAAGGAACCCGTGGACTGCGGGATCGGGGAGTCACGGACCAGGATGCGGAAACCGTCCGTGTACTCCTCGATGTAGTCCAGCAGGGCGAACGCGGCCTGCTCGCACAGCTCCCGGGGGTGCCCGGCGGTGAGCGAACTCGTCACCATGTCCAGCAGACGGCGCATCTCCCGGTCCACCACCACCGCGTACAGCCCCTCCTTGCCGCCGAAGTGCTCGTACACCATCGGCTTGGACACCCCGGCCTTCGCCGCGATCTCCTCCACCGACGTGCCCTCGAAACCCTTCGCGGCGAAAAGCGTGCGACCGATCTCCAGCAACTGCTCGCGACGCTCGGCACCGGTCATGCGGGTGCGCCGTACGCGCCGCGGCTTGTCATTGCTCGGGGTGCTGCTGGAGTCGGTCGCCACGACACCAATCATGCCGCCTCGGCGGTCTCCGTCCGGGGCCGGGAGCCGTCTTGCACCGTGTGACGGCGCGAATCGATACGCGAGCGTGACGGCCAGCGCACGTCGTACGCCCACCCGCACAGCTCGAAGAGACGGATGAACCGCGCCGAGGAGTCGACCTGCCCGCGCTCCACCCCGTGCCGCGCCGACGTCGGGTCCGCGTGGTGCAGGTTGTGCCAGGACTCACCGCAGGACAGGACCGCGAGCCACCACACGTTGCCCGAGCGGTCCCGCGACTTGAACGGCCGCTTGCCGACCGCGTGGCAGATGGAGTTGATCGACCAGGTCACGTGGTGCAGCAGCGCCACCCGCACGAGTGAACCCCAGAAGAACCCGGTGAACGCGCCCCACCAGGACATCGTGGCCAGACCACCGATCAGCGGCGGCAGGGCCAGCGACAACAGCGTCCACAGGATGAACGTCCGGGAGATCACCCGCAGCGCCGGGTCCTTGATCAGATCCGGCGCGTACTTCTCCTGCGAGGTCTGCTCCTCGTCGAACATCCAGGCGACGTGCGCCCACCACAACCCCTTCATCAGGGCCGGCACCGTCTCCCCGTACCGCCACGGCGAGTGCGGGTCACCCTCGGCGTCGGAGAACCTGTGGTGCTTGCGATGGTCGGCCACCCACCGCACCAGCGGCCCCTCCACCGCCATCGAACCCGCGATCGCCAACGCGATCTTCAACGGCCGCTTCGCCTTGAAGGAACCATGGGTGAAGTGCCGGTGGAAGCCGATGGTGATGCCGTGGCAGCCGAGGAAGTAGAAGAAGACCAGCAGCCCCAGGTCCAGCCAGCTCACACCCCACCCCCACGCCAGCGGCACCGCCGCCACCAGCGCGAGGAACGGGACGGTGATGAAGAGCAGCAGGGTGATCTGCTCGATCGAACGCTTCTGCTCGCCGCCCAGCGTCGCGGAGGGCGCCGCGGAGCCGTCGGATGCCGTCGGAACGTCTGGGATCACATCGGAACTCATGGTCATGCGTGTCCTCTGACAGGGTCGGGGGTCGAGGCCGGTGCCGGGCCGTGGACAGCGTGCGTACTTCCTACGGTTCCGTAACCTACGGCGACGTAAGTATGGCAGTGCGTAGCTCCCCGGCAAGAGCCCGTGAGCCTGCGCGTCCGGGTGGACACCTATCCTGGGAGTCGGTCGGACAGCGCGGTCCGCTCTGACTCTTTCCCGGACGTCCGGCCCCGTAAGCGGCACCCGCCGCCGGAGACGGCGTTCGGGTTCCCTCCCGGACGAGCTTCAACACTGCAAGGAGCCGCACCTGTGAGCAGTGCCGACGACCAGAGCACGACGACGAACAGCAGCACCGAGCTGCGCGCCGACATCCGCCGGCTGGGCGATCTCCTCGGAGAGACCCTCGTCCGGCAGGAGGGCCCCGAGCTGCTGGAACTCGTCGAGAAGGTACGCCGCCTCACGCGCGAGGACGGCGAGGCCGCAGCGGAACTGCTGCGCGGTACCGAACTGGACACCGCGGCCAAGCTGGTCCGCGCCTTCTCCACCTACTTCCACCTCGCCAACGTCACCGAACAGGTGCACCGCGGCCGCGAGCTGCGCGCCCGCCGCGCCGCCGAGGGCGGCCTGCTCGCCCGCACCGCCGACCGGCTGAAGGACGCCGACCCCGAGCACCTGCGCGCGACCGCCGCCAACCTCAACGTGCGGCCCGTCTTCACGGCCCACCCCACCGAGGCCGCCCGCCGCTCGGTCCTCAACAAGCTGCGCCGCATCGCCGCCCTCCTCGACACCCCCGTCATCGAGTCCGACCGGCGCCGCCTGGACACCCGCCTCGCCGAGAACATCGACCTCGTCTGGCAGACCGACGAACTGCGCGTCGTACGCCCCGAACCGGCGGACGAGGCCCGCAACGCCATCTACTACCTCGACGAACTGCACGCCGGCGCCGTCGGCGACGTCCTGGAGGACCTCACCGCCGAACTGGAACGCGTCGGCGTCAAGCTCCCCGACGGCACCCGCCCGCTCACCTTCGGCACCTGGATCGGCGGCGACCGCGACGGCAACCCCAACGTCACCCCCCAGGTCACCTGGGACGTCCTGATCCTCCAGCACGAACACGGCATCAACGACGCCCTGGAGATGATCGACGAGCTGCGCGGCTTCCTGTCGAACTCCATCCGCTACACCGGAGCGACCGAGGAACTGCTGGGCTCGCTCAAGGCCGACCTGGAACGGCTCCCCGAGATCAGCCCCCGCTACAAGCGCCTGAACTCCGAGGAGCCCTACCGCCTCAAGGCCACCGCCATCCGGCAGAAGCTGGAGAACACCAAGGCCCGCCTGGCCCGGAGCACCCCGCACGAGGACGGCCGCGACTACCTCGGCACCGCCGAACTCCTCGAAGACCTGCGGATCATCCAGACCTCCCTGCGCGAGCACCGCGGCGCCCTCTTCGCCGACGGCCGCCTCGCCCGCACCATCCGCACCCTGGCCGCCTTCGGCCTCCAGCTCGCCACCATGGACGTCCGCGAACACGCCGACGCCCACCACCACGCCCTCGGCCAGCTCTTCGACCGGCTCGGCGAGGAGTCCTGGCGCTACGCCGACATGCCCCG
Organism: Streptomyces ziwulingensis; assembly: GCF_039542605.1. Lineage (NCBI taxonomy): Bacteria > Bacillati > Actinomycetota > Actinomycetes > Kitasatosporales > Streptomycetaceae > Streptomyces > Streptomyces ziwulingensis. Next base: position 116,725 of record NZ_BAABIG010000034.1, on the reverse strand, counting down.
CGAGTACCGCGCCAAGCTCCTCGCCAAGGAACTGCGCAGCAGGCGCCCGCTGGCCCCGACGCCCGCACCCGTGGACGCCGCCGGCGAGAAGACCCTCGGCGTCTTCCGCACCGTACGGCGCGCCCTGGCGATCTTCGGACCCGAGGTCATCGAGTCGTACATCATCTCCATGTGCCAGGGCGCCGACGACGTGTTCGCCGCCGCCGTCCTCGCCCGCGAGGCCGGCCTGCTCGACCTGCACGCCGGCTGGGCCAAGATCGGCATCGTGCCGCTCCTGGAGACCACCGACGAGCTGAAGGCCGCCGACACCATCCTGGAGGACCTGCTCTCCGACCCGTCCTACCGGCGCCTGGTCGCGCTGCGGGGCGACGTCCAGGAGGTCATGCTCGGCTACTCCGACTCCTCCAAGTTCGGCGGCATCACCACCTCCCAGTGGGAGATCCACCGCGCCCAGCGCCGGCTGCGCGACGTCGCCCACCGCTACGGGGTGCGCCTGCGCCTCTTCCACGGCCGCGGCGGCACCGTCGGCCGCGGCGGCGGCCCCTCGCACGACGCGATCCTCGCCCAGCCCTGGGGCACCCTGGAGGGCGAGATCAAGGTGACGGAGCAGGGCGAGGTCATCTCCGACAAGTACCTCGTGCCGTCGCTGGCCCGGGAGAACCTGGAACTGACGGTCGCCGCCACCCTCCAGGCCTCCGCCCTGCACACCGCCCCCCGCCAGTCCGACGAGGCCCTCGCCCGCTGGGACGCCGCGATGGACGTCGTCTCCGACGCCGCCCACACCGCCTACCGCAAGCTGGTCGAGGACCCCGACCTGCCCTCGTACTTCTTCGCCTCCACCCCCGTCGACCAGCTCGCCGACCTCCACCTCGGCTCCCGGCCCTCCCGCCGGCCCGACTCCGGCGCCGGACTCGACGGACTGCGCGCCATCCCCTGGGTGTTCGGCTGGACCCAGTCCCGGCAGATCGTCCCCGGCTGGTTCGGCGTCGGCTCGGGACTCAAGGCGCTGCGCGAGGCGGGTCTGCGGCCGGAAGGGGACACCGTGCTCGACGAGATGCACGGGCAGTGGCACTTCTTCCAGAACTTCATCTCCAACGTCGAGATGACCCTGGCCAAGACCGACCTGCGCATCGCCCAGCACTACGTCGACACCCTCGTCCCCGACGAACTGAAGCACGTCTTCGACACCATCAGGGCCGAACACGAACTCACCGTCGCCGAAGTCCTCAAGATCACCGGCGAGAGTGAACTCCTCGACGCCCAGCCCGTCCTGAAGCAGACCTTCACCGTCCGCGACGCCTACCTCGACCCGATCTCCTACCTCCAGGTCGCCCTGCTCAAGCGGCAGCGCGACGCCGCCGCCGGCGACCAGGAACCCGACCCGCTGCTCGCCCGCGCCCTGCTGCTCACCGTCAACGGAGTCGCCGCCGGCCTGCGCAACACCGGCTGACCCGCACCGCGCACCGCACATCGAGAAAGGGCGCTGCCCCCGAGCCGTCCGGCCCGGGGGCAGCGCCCTTTCCCACCCCGCTTCAGATCACCACGTACGTGGCCGTCAGCAGCGCCACACCCGACCCGGCCAGCACCCACGCCGCCCGGGTCCGCCGCAGCCCGCCCGCCACCACCACCGACGCCAGCAGCAGCGCACCGCCCAGCGGCACCCACGCGTACAGCACCCCGCCCGGCCCCGACCGCACCGCCTCGCCGCCGTCGCCCGGCTTCAGCACCACGGAGTACGTCTCGCCCTCCGCCACGGCGACCGAGTCCTCCAGCACGACCCGCGCCCGGGCCCGCGACCCCGCCGACACCGGCGTGTACGGCCCGCCGCACACCCCGCCGCCGCACCGCGTCACCTCGACCGTGCCGCGCTCCCGGCCCTTGGACAGCAGCACGTGCTGCGCGGTACCCCACGACGCCCACACCCCGGCGATCAGGATCAGCACGGTGACCGCGCCCATCGCCGCGACGCGCCCGAGGCGCAGCACGGTGGCCGACGCCCGGGGACCCTGGGAGGAAGAGACCGCTGAAGGCATGGCCGCGATCCTTGGCCATGCCCCCACTCTCGGTCAACCTCGGTGGGGGAAACGTCAGGAGTTGTACAACCCCTGCGCCCGCTCCAACCCCTCCGACACCAGACACTCCACCGCGTCCGCCGCCCGGTCCACGAACCAGTCCAGCTCCTTGCGCTCCACCGACGAGAAGTCCTTCAGCACGAAATCCGCCACCTGCATCCGCCCCGGCGGCCGCCCGATCCCGCACCGCACCCGGTGATACTCCGGCCCCATCGCCTTCGTCATCGACTTCAGCCCGTTGTGCCCGTTGTCCCCACCGGCCAGCTTCACCCGCAGCACCCCGAAGTCGATGTCCAACTCGTCATGGACCGCCACCACCCGCGCCGTCGGCACCTTGTAGAAGTCCCGCAGCGCCGTCACCGGACCACCCGACAGATTCATGTACGACATCGGCTTCGCCAGCACCACCCGCCGGCTCCCCGGCCCCGGCGGACCCAGCCGCCCCTCCACCACCTGCGCCTGCGCCTTCCCGTGCCGCTTGAACCGCGCCCCGAGCCGCTCCGCCAGCAGATCCACCACCATGAAACCGACGTTGTGCCGGTTGCGCTCGTACTCCGGCCCCGGATTGCCGAGACCGGCGATCAGCCAGGGAGCCGCAGAATCCGTCGTCACGTCCATGTCTCCTCGATACGCGGATACGCGCCGGCCGCTGCCCCCTCGCAACACGAGGAAACAGCGGCCGGCGCTATGGGGAAGGTTGAGGCCACGACGCCGAGGATCAGGCCTCGGCGGACTCGCCGCCCTCGGCACCCTCGCCCTCGGCCTCCTCGGCCTGCGCGGCCAGCACCTGGAGGACCACCGTGTCGTCGTCGACGGCCAGCTTGGTGCCCTTGGGCAGCGGGATGTCCTTCGCCAGGACGGAGTCACCGGCCGCCAGACCCTCGACGGAGACCGTGACCGACTCCGGGATGTGCGTCGCCTCGGCCTCGACCGGCAGCGGGTTCACCACGTACTCCAGCAGGTAGCCGCCCGGCGCCAGCTCACCCTCGGTCTGCACGTAGATCTCCACGCTGACCGTCTCGCCACGCTGGACGAGCTGCAGGTCCACGTGCTCCAGCCAGCCACGCAGCGGGTCACGCGACACGGACTTCGGGATCGCCAGCTCATTGGACTTGCCGTCGATGTCCAGCGCGATCAGCACGTTCGGCGTACGCAGCGCCATCAGCAGCTCGTGACCCGGGAACGTCAGGTGGATCGGGTCGGAACCGTGCCCGTACAGCACACCCGGAACCTTGTTGTCACGACGGATACGGCGGGCGGCACCCTTGCCGAACTCGTTGCGCGTCTCGGCAACGATCTTGACCTCGGACATGATCACTCCTCGTAAATGCTGGAACGGACGTGGTCACCCGGCCACGAACGGCCTGCTACGAAGAGCGCGTCGATAACGGACAGCCACACCCGCAAGCGAAAACGGGCGCGGCCTCCCTCGCCGAGCAACTTCGACAGTCTACTCGGCAGGGAGGCCGCGCCCAAAAGGATCTACGACTGCTCGTCGAAGAGACTCGTCACCGAACCGTCCTCGAAGACCTCACGCACCGCACGCGCGATCGTCGGCGCGATCGACAGCACCGTGATCTTGTCCAACTCCAGCTCACTCGGCGTCGGCAGCGTGTCCGTGAACACGAACTCACTCACCTTCGAGTTCTTCAGCCGGTCCGCCGCCGGACCCGACAGCACACCGTGCGTCGCCGTCACGATGACGTCCTCCGCACCGTGCGCGAAGAGCGCGTCCGCCGCCGCACAGATCGTCCCACCGGTGTCGATCATGTCGTCCACCAGCACACAGATCCGGCCCTCCACATCACCGACCACCTCGTGGACGGTCACCTGGTTCGCCACGTCCTTGTCACGCCGCTTGTGCACGATCGCCAGCGGCGCGCCCAGCCGGTCGCACCAGCGGTCCGCGACCCGCACCCGGCCCGCGTCCGGAGACACCACCGTCAGCTTGTTCCGGTCCACCTTCGCGCCCACGTAGTCCGCCAGCAGCGGCAGCGCGAACAGATGGTCCACCGGACCGTCGAAGAAACCCTGGATCTGATCCGTGTGCAGATCCACGGCCAGGATGCGGTCCGCACCCGCCGTCTTCATCATGTCCGCGACCAGACGCGCCGAGATCGGTTCACGGCCGCGGTGCTTCTTGTCCTGCCGCGCGTAACCGTAGAACGGCACGATGACGGTGATGGAGCGGGCCGACGCGCGCTTCAGCGCGTCGATCATGATCAACTGCTCCATGATCCACTTATTGATCGGAGCCGTGTGGCTCTGGATCAGGAAGCAGTCCGCTCCACGCGCCGACTCCTGATACCTCACATAGATCTCACCGTTGGCGAAATCGAACGCCTTCGTCGGGACAACCCCGACACCCAGCGCGTGAGCGATCTCCTCGGCAAGCTCGGGGTGGGCGCGGCCGGAGAAGAACATCATCTTCTTCTCGCCGGTCGTCTTGATCCCGGTCACAGCACTGTCTCCTCAGAGGTGTCTCAGCCGGTGCAGAGCGGATGTCCCAGCCAGGGGTGCGGATGTGCGTCTATCACGGTACGCCGAGTTCGACGCGCCGGTTTCCGGTCAGTCTTCCGCGCCCGGCTCCCGGGACGCCTCCTCCGCCGCCCGCGCCGCCGCACTCCCCGGACGCTTACGAGCCACCCAGCCCTCGATATTCCGCTGCTGGCCACGGGCCACGGCCAGCGAACCGGGCGGCACATCCTTCGTGATCACCGAGCCGGCGGCGGTGTACGCCCCGTCCCCGACCGTGACAGGAGCCACAAACATGTTGTCCGAACCCGTACGGCAATGCGAACCGACCGTCGTGTGGTGTTTGTCCTGTCCGTCATAGTTCACGAACACACTCGCAGCCCCGATATTGGTGAAATCACCGATCGTCGCATCCCCCACGTACGACAGATGCGGCACCTTCGTGCCCTCACCGATGGAGGCGTTCTTCGTCTCCACATACGTACCGATCTTGCCCCTGACCCCCAGCCGCGTCCCCGGCCGCAGATACGCGAACGGACCCACCGACGCCTCCGCGCCGATCTCCGCCCCCAGCGACACCGTGTTGTCCACCCGCGCGCCGGCCCCCACCCGCGTGTCCGTCAGCCGCGAGTTCGGCCCGACCTCCGCGCCCTCACCCAGATGCGTCGCCCCCTGCAACTGCGTACCCGGATGCACGACCACATCCCGCTCGAACGAGACGGACACATCCACCCACGTCGTCGCCGGATCGACCACCGTCACACCGGCCAGCATCGCACTCGCCAGCAACCGGTCGTTCAGAACGCGGCGCGCCTCGGCCAGTTGCACCCGGTTGTTGATCCCCGCGATCTCCCGGTGGTCCCCGGCCACACACGCGCCCACCCGGTGACCCGCCTCGCGCAGGATGCCGAGGACATCGGTCAGATACTCCTCGCCCTGGCTGTTGTCCGTACGCACCTTGCCCAGCGCGTCCGTCAGCAACTGCCCGTCGAACGCGAACACACCCGAGTTGATCTCCCGGATCGCCCGCTGCGCCGCGGAGGCGTCCTTGTGCTCCACGATCGCGGTCACCGCGCCGGACGCCTCGTCCCGCACGATGCGGCCGTAACCGGTCGCGTCCGGGACCTCGGCGGTCAGCACGGTCACGGCGTTGCCGTCGGCGGAGTGGGTGGCGGCGAGCGCGGTGAGCGTCTCGCCGGTGAGCAGCGGGGTGTCCCCGCAGACCACGACGACCGTCCCCGACACGGCCCCGCCCAGCTCCTCCAGACCCATCCGTACGGCGTGCCCGGTGCCGTTCTGCTGCGCCTGCACGGCGGTACGGACGCCCGGGGCGACCTCGGTCAGGTGTGCGGTGACCTGCTCGCGGGCGTGACCGACGACCACGACCAGGCTGGCGGGGTCCAGTTCACCTGCGGCGGCGAGCACATGCCCCACGAGGGACCGGCCGCACAGCTCGTGCAGGACCTTGGGGGTGGCCGACTTCATACGGGTGCCCTCACCCGCTGCGAGAACGACGACGGCTGCCGGGTGGTTGGCACTCACGGGATGCCCTTCGGCTCTGGGTGGGGGTGGACATCCGCAGGATACCGGGGGGTTTTGTGGGGGGTATGGGTGCGGGTCCTGACCGACTGTTTGTCGGTCAGGACCCGAACTTGGCACGTGCGTGCTGTGGGCTCCCGGAGAAGGATTCGAACCCTCATTCAACGGACCAAAACCGTTTGTCCTACCTTTAGACGATCCGGGATAGTTTGTTCGCTATGTCCGATTTCTTTGATCGGGAGCGAGTGCAGCCCCTACTATGCCGTACCAGGCTCCTTCGATGCGACGATGCAGGTCGGCGCTTTTGAGGACCGCGACCCGCAGGCAGCCGTGGTAACCCTCGCCGGTGTTCGTCCGGTTGGTCCTGGGATTGTGCCTCTTGAGGCTGGTCTTCAGGAGGTCGGCCACGTTGATCCCGACAAGGTGCGCCCAGTGCGCCTCGGCGCGTGGCACGTCTGCCGACTCGTGGATGTTGACCGAGAAGCGGCGGCGCTCCGTGTCCACTCCGAGCAGGTCGAGCCAGGAGAGGAACAGCCGGATCATGTTCGGGTCGCTGTTCACGAAGATCACCCGCCGTGACGAGCCGGGCTTGGCCTTGGCCCCCTCCGACCAATAGAGCCCGACGCCGACAAGGAACAGCTCCCTTTCGGACAGTGGACCGACATCTTGAACGGTGGCTGTCTCAATGTGCTGATGCTTCACGGGTCGTTGCGCGGATCTGGGTCCGGGCTTCGCCCTTGGGTCGAGGGGGTGCTGTTGCGGCCTCGGCAGGTCTCGAACCCACAGCGACACCGAGCTCTTGGAGCAGCGCAGTTCCGTCTGGATCTGGTTGTACGTCCACCCCTGAAGGCGCAGCTCACGCGCCCGCTCCCGCAGGTCGTCCTTGGCTCGCGGGCGCTTCGTCCAGTCCGGTGGTGGTTCGCCTTCCACGAGGCGCTGAAGGGTCTCCTTGTTGCGCACCTGTAGCTCGTCCCGGATCTGCCGGAGGCTGTAGCCCGCGCGGCGCAGCGCCACCGCCTTTTCCCTTAAGTCTTCGAAGTTCGCGTACTTGCTCTGTGGTGGGGTCATGGGGCATAGCTTCCGGGCGGAACGGGGGGCTCCGGAGGGGAACCGGGGGTGATTCACCAGTTCGAGGGGTATCGCGACGTATCGCTTCTGATTCATCACACTGTGTGGTGTAGTCGGGGCAACGAAAACTGCCCGGAAATGGGGCGCCTCGCGCCCGTAGGGTGGAGGTATGACCACGACGGGGGAAGACCACGTACCGGCCCGGGGTGGGCCTTGGTGGTGGGGGCGGTGGCGCGGTGCGGTGCTCGATGTGGGGCTGGCGGGCGTGTCCGCGGTGGAGTGCGCGGCGGAGGGGATCCCGTTCGCGGGTGACGCGGGGATTCCGGTGTGGGCGGGGGTCGTCTTCGGTCTGCTGGCCGGTTCCGTGCTGCTGGTGCGGCGCAAGTGGCCGATCGCCGTGGTGCTGGTGGCGATCGCGATCACGCCGGCCCAGATGGGTTTCCTGATGGGTGTCGTCGGCCTGTATTCGCTGGCCGTGTGCGAGGTGCCGCGCCGGATCATCGGTTCGCTGGCGGCGATGATGATGCTCGGCACGATGATCGTGACGTTCGTGCGGGTGCGGCAGGACATGGCGCGCGGTGAGCTGGGGATCGGTGACTGGTTCGTCCCGTTCGCGGCGATCACGATCGCGGTGGGGCTGACCGCGCCGCCCGTGCTGCTGGGTCTGTACGTGGGGGCGCGGCGGCGGTTGATGGAGAGCCTGCGGGAGCGGGCGGACGATCTGGAGCGGGAGTTGCAGTTGCTCGCGGAGCGCGCGGAGGAGCGGGCCGAGTGGGCGCGGGGCGAGGAGCGGACCCGGATCGCGCGGGAGATGCACGATGTGGTCGCGCATCGGGTGAGTCTCATGGTGGTGCACGCGGCGGCGTTGCAGGCGGTGGCGCGGAAGGATCCCGAGAAGGCCGTGAAGAACGCGGCGCTGGTGGGGGACATGGGGCGGCAGGCGCTGACCGAGTTGCGGGAGATGCTCGGGGTGCTGCGCAGTGGTGGTGAGGAGCGTCGGGAGCGGGCGGCGGTGCCGCTGGCGGCGGTGGGGGTGGCGGCCGCGGCGGCGGCTTCGCGGGCGGCTCGGGAGTCGGGCGGGGAGTGGGGCGGTCCGGTGGAGGGGCCGTGGCTGTCGGAGCTGGGCGTGCTGGTGGGGCAGTCGGCGGCGGCGGGGATGGTGGTGGACCTGTCGGTGCAGGGGGAGGCGCGGTCGTATGCGCCGGAGGTGGAGCAGACGGCGTACCGGGTGGTGCAGGAGGCGTTGACGAACGTGCACAAGCATGCGTCGGGGGCGAAGACGTACGTACGGCTGGCGCACCGGGTGTCGGAGATCGCGATGCAGGTGGAGAACGAGCCGCCGCCGGATTCGGCGTCGTCGGCGCGGTTGCCGTCCGGGGGGAACGGGCTGGTGGGGATGGAGGAGCGGGTGGCGGCGCTGGGCGGGGTGTTCGTGTCGGGGCCGACGGAGGCGGGGGGTTTCCGGGTGTCGGCGGTGATTCCGGCGGCGTGAGCCCCCCGGGGGGTCAGGGGGTGGTGAGGCGGGTGGGTTCGGTGCCGTTGACGAGGGTGGCGAGGGCGGCGTCGATGTCGTGGCCGAGGTACCAGTCGCCGGTGTGGTCGAGGGCGTAGACGCGGCCGTCGGTGTCGATGGCGAGGAGTGCCTGGGTGTCGGTCTCGGTGCCGAGGGGGGAGATCTCGGTGTCGAGGGCGCGGCCGAGGTCGCCGAGGGTGCGGGCGAGGTGGAGGCCGTGCAGGGGGTCGAGGTGGAGGGTGGCGGGGGCGAGCCGGCGGCCGGGGCCGGTGGGGGTGAGGGTGAGGCCGCCGAATTCGGCCCAGGCTTCGACGGCGGCGGGGAAGACGGTGTGGCGGTGGCCGGCGGGTGAGGTGTGGGCGCGCAGGGTGTCGGCCCAGATCTCGGCCTGTTGGATGTCCCAGCGTCCGGGTCGCCAGCCGGCGTCGCGCAGGGCGGCGTCGACGGGGACGGGGAAGCGGGTGGTGGAGGTGCGGTCGGCGTGCATCGGCCTTCGTTCGTCGTCCGTGGGGTGTGCGTGCCCGGGGTGGTGGCTGGGGGTGGGCGGGGTCAGTCGGTGGTCGTCGTGGGGTCGACGACGCGGACGCCGAAGTGGGCGCTGAGGGCGGTGCAGGTGCGGCAGGGCGCGGCGAAGGTGCCGTGCAGGGGGTCGCCGTCCTCGCGGATGCGGCGGGCGGTGAGTTTGGCGTGTTTGAGGGCTTTGCGGGCCTCGCCGTTGGTCATGGGTCTGCGGGCGGCGCGTTTGCTGCGGGCGGCGTCGGCGGTGGCGATGTGCCGGGAGATGAGGAGGGTCTCGGCGCAGCGGCCGGTGAAGCGGTCGCGTTGTCCGCTGGTGAGCGCGTCGAGGAAGTCTTGTACGAGGGGGTGCAGGGCGGGGGGTGTGTCGCCGCGGGCGGCGGTGCCGGTGAGGGTGGCGCCGCGGACGGAGAGGGCGGCGGCGACGGTGGGCAGTATGCCGTCGCGGCGGTGGCGCAGGGCGGGGGCGTGCGGGGTCTCGGCGCTGGACCAGCCGATGCGGGGGTCTCCGGTCCGGGGGTCGACGGTCCGGGGGTCTCCGGTCCGGGAGTCTGTGGCGCGGGGCTCTGCGGTGCGGGGATCTCCGGTGCGCGGGTTTGCCGGCCGTGGGTCGTCGGACCTGCCCGGATGCGGTCCCGTCTGCGTCGCGCTCATGATCATTTTCCCCTCCTGTGCATCCCCCCGGAGGTCACAGAGTGCCAAACGGCGTGGCGGGTGGGGAAGCTGGGGCGTGGCGACACGCCCGCATACGGGCGGTCTGTCACGGCGGGGTGACGGCTGGTCACGGAAGCGGAAGGGCCCGTCACCGGTGCCGGTGACCGGTGTCCTCGTACCGCATAGGCTGTCGGCACCGCGCTCGCGTGCGGTGACTGACTCAGACAGACGTCCACACGGACATACGCCGCAGGGGGCAACCGCCATGACGACAGGTCGGCTCGGGCTGGGGGCTCCTCCCGGCCGCCAGGCTGGTGGACAGGTCGCACCGCCGAACGCGGCCTACGCCGGGCAGGTCGTGCACTTCCCGGACCCGGTGAGGGCCGCGCGGTATCCGCGAGGGGTACGCGTGGACGAGGGCGGGCATCCCGACTTCTCGCCCTACGCGCGTGTGGCGGTGGAGATCGCGGAGCCGCCGGAGGGTTTCGGGGTCGACGAGTTGCGGCTGACGGACTACGTGTCGGCCAACGCGACGATGTCGGCGTCGGGGCACGAACTGTGGGGAACGGTGCCGGCGGTGGCGACGCCGCACGGCTGGACGTGGCACCACGTGGCGCATTCGCGGCGGCTGGTGCTGGTGCCGGTCGAGGTGAAGGCGTTGCTGCGGCACCACGGCGGGATCGCGACGGCCGGGGTGGACCAGTCGAAGCGGGGGACGCGGCCGTTGCAGGAGACGCGTCCGGCCCACTTCGGGCTGCCGAAGTCCGGTGTGGCGGTGTCGGAGCAGCAGGTGCTGGGCGTCGAGGAGGACCTCGGGTACCGGCTGCCGGGCGCCTACCGGTCGTTTTTGAAGGCGGCGGGCGGGTGCGCCCCGGTGGGGACGGCGCTCGACGCGGAGCTGGGGCTCCTGATCGACCAGCCGTTCTTCACGGTGCGGGAGGAGGCGGCGGTCAACGACCTGGTCTACGTCAACAAGTGTCTGCGGGACCACCTGACGAAGGACTATCTGTGCGTCGCGTTCGTGCAGGGCGGTCTGCTGGCCGTGAAGGTGAAGGGTGAGCGGCCGGGTTCGGTGTGGTTCTGCGCGTACGACGACGCGCGGGACGTGGATCCGGGGTGGCCGCCGGCCGAGCGGGTGGAGCGGTTGCTGCTGCCGTGCGGTGCGGACTTCGACGCGTTCCTCGCGCGGCTGGCGGGTTCCCCGCCGGAGTTGGAGACGGTGGCGAACCTGATGGTGGACGGCGGCTTCGCGCGTGAGGTGCCGGTGACGCCCGCGGGGGCGTCGGCGTCCGCCGCGGCCGCGGCGGGAGAGTGAGCTGGCGATGGTGACGTTCGCGCAGGCGCAGGAGCGCGCCGAGGAGTGGATCAACGGGGACGTGCCGGCGTACCAGCACCGTGAGGTGCGGGTGCGGGAGTTCGGCCTCGGGTTCGTGGTCTGGGCGGAGGACCGTGCGGACGGGCCGCGTTCGGACGGGGGTGCCCAGCGGCTGGTGCTCGCCCGGGACAGCGGGGAGGCGTCGCTGTGGCCCTCGCTGCCGGTGGGCGAGGTGATCCGCCGGTACGAGGAGGAGTACGGGCGGACCGAGCCGGCCGACGAGCCGGCCCCGGCGGCGCGGGTGGATCTCAATCAGACGTCGTTCCTGCTGACTCCGCCGGAGTGGTTGCAGGAGGCGGCGGACAAGATGGGCATCCCGGACCGGCGGCGGGAGGGGGAGCGGGCGGGAGAGGACGAAGCGTCCGCGTCCGCCTCCGCGTCCGGCTCCGCATCCGTGTCCGCGTCCGCCTCCGGTGTCGGTGCCGGTGAGGGTGAAGGCGCCGGGGCGCGGGGCGGCGGTGCGGCGTGGCCGGCCGCGGGTGCCGGGTCCGATGCCGCAGTGCCGGGCGCGCCGGGTGCGCCGGACGGGGCGACGCCGTGGGCGGGGACGGACACCAACGCCGACTCCGGTGACGACCGTTCCGTACCGCTTCCCGAGACGGTCTTCGCGGCGCCGCTGAGCGAGGACGCCGGGTCCGGTGTGCCCGGTGTGCCGGGTGCGGCGGGGTCCGCGGGTACGCCTTCGGCCGGGGGCGAGGGCGCGCCGCCGCCTCCGCCGATGCCGGGCACGCCGCCTCCGCCGCCGGTCTCCGGGCCGGGTGCGCCGGGGGTTCCGGCGGGTGGTTACGTGCCGACGCAGTTCGCGCCGGCCCTCAACACCCCGAACCCGCCGGGCGCCACGCCTCCGCCGCCGGGCGCGCCCGGAACTCCGGGTGTGCCGCCGCCTCCGGGTGTGCCGAACGGCCCCGGCGGGACGCCTCCCGGCGGGGTGCACCAGGCCGCGACGATGCTGGCCGACTCCGGTCGGCCGGGCCAGGTGCCGCAGCCTCCCGGGCCGCCGCGGCTGCCCGGAGTTCCCGGTGCGCCCGGCGCCCCGGGTGTGCCTGCCGCCCCGGGTGTGCCTGCCGCACCCGGCGCGCCCGGCGGCGCGGGTGGTGGTGTGCACCACGCTCCGACCGTGCTGGCCGCGCCCCCTGTGGCCGGCCCCGGCGTCCCCCCGCCTCCGCCCCCGCCCCCGCCCCCGGCGCCGGGCGTACCGCAGCCGCCCGGTGCGCCCCAGCCGGTGCCCCCCGGTGCGGTGCCGCCTCCGGGTGCCGTGCCGCCCCCGGCGTACGGCTATCCGCAGGCGTCCGCGCGGCCGACCGTGGGTCCGGGGTACCAGGCCGTGCTGCGCTACCGCGCGCACGACGGTTCCGAGCAGCAGCTCATCCGGCGTTCGGCGCCGGGCACGCCGCACCCGGAGTGGCAGATCTTCCACGAGCTGCGGGCCATGAACGTGCCGCCGGACCAAGTGCTGGAGCTGCACACGGAGCTGGAGTCCTGTGAGCTGCCGGGCGCGTACTGCGCGCGGATGATCCGGGAGCAGTGGCCGCAGGCGCGGATCACGTCGATCGCGCCGTACGGCACCGATCACGCGAGCCGGCAGCAGGGCATGCGGCAGCTTCTCGTACACCAGGGGGAGTTGCACCAGGTGGCCGACGGTCCGGCGCGTCCGGCGCCGGTGCGGGCTCCGCTGCCGGCGATGCCGCCGGCGCCGCCGGTCCCGCCCGAGGGCATCGGCCAGGAACTCGCGGCGGCCTTCGGGCCCGGCGTCTTCCGCTTCGAGCAGGCGGCCGTGTCCCGGCAGGGCGTGCCGCCGGTGGTGGCGCACACGCTGGTGGCGGCGGGGCTGCCGAGGGACGTGGGCCCGTTCTTCTGGGCGCAGGCCGTGCCGGGCCGTCCGGTGCCGACGCTGGCGGAGCTGGCGGCCGAGCGGGGTGTGCGGCCGTCCTCGGACGCCGGGTCGTACCTCGTGGTGGGCAGCGACTTCGGCAAGGCGATCTGTGTGCAGTACGGCACGGCGAACATCGTGGCGGTGCCGGTGGAGGCGGGGCCGGGCGGTGCGCCGGTGCCGCCGCAGTTCGTCAACACCGGGCTGCCGGAGTTCGCGCGCTGCCTGGCGATGCTGGGCCGGATGTGGCCGCTGCGGCTCCAGCTCAACCAGGAGCAGGCGGGCCGCTGGACCGTCGACTTCCAGGCGCAGCTCGTCGCGCTCGACCCGGCGGCGCTCGGTTCGCCGGAGAGCTGGTGGTCGGTGCTGCTGGAGGAGATGTGGGACGGCCTGCTGTGACGCGGCGGCGCTGACGCGCGGGACGGGCGAGGCCCTCGCGGCGCCGCCGAGGCGCGACCGGCCGGCGTGCTCGACCGGTCCCGCGCGCCCGCCCCGGGCAACTGCCGCCGGTCCGAGGAGCCGTGGCTCACCCCGGGGATAACCCGTAATGTCCGGAGTGTCGCGTTATGCACACTTAATTCTGATCCCTACAGTCCATGGAGTCCCTAACGGATCGGGTGGAACAGGGGTCTGAAGGATGAGCAGCGCACCGGTGCGTCCCCACGGCTTCGTGACCGTACGAGGGCGCGGTTACCGCCCCGTGGAGGTCGACGCGGGTGTCGCGGCCCTCTCGGCGGAGCGGGACGCCGCCTGGGAGCGGGCCGCCCGGCTCACCGTGCTGGCCCGGGAGATGGAGGAGGAGCTGGCGGACCTGCGGGAGGAGGTCGCCGGACTCGCTCCGCAGACCTACGAGACGCTGGGGGAGCCCGCCCGGGACCTGTTCCGGCAGGTGGAGCGGGAGGCCGCGGCCCTGCGGGAGGCCGCGCGGGCGGCGGGCGGGCGGCTGGTGGAGGAGGCGCTGGCGTACGGCAGGGACGTACGGGAGGCCGCGCGGGCGCACGCCGACGCCGTACACGCCGAGGCCGACGAGGGCGCCCGGCAGCGGCTGCTCGCGGCGCGGGCCGAGGCCGACGAGATGCGGATCGCGTGCCGGCGCGAGGTGAAGGCGGGCCGCGGTGAGTCGCTGGCCGCGCTGCGCGGGACCCGGCAGCGCGTCCTGGCGATCCACGCGGAGCAGGCCCGCGAGCACGCGGCGCGGTGGGCGCAGGCCGAGCGGGAGCAGACCGCGCGCGCCGCCGCTGTGGACGCGCGCCTCGCGGAGCTGCTGGCGCGCGCGGCGGAGCGGGCGGCCGAGGCCGAACGGGGCCTGGCCGCCGCCGAGGAGTCGGCCCGGCGCACGCCGGAACAGGCGCGTGCGCGGGCGGCCGAGACGATCGCCGAGGCGCGGGCGTACGAGGAGCGGATCGCCCGGGAGACGGAACGGGTGCTGCGTGAGCACGGTGAGCGGTGGGACGTCGTCCAGGCGCAGATGGACGAGGTCCGCGGCAACCTCAGCGAGCTGACCGGGCGGGCCGTGGAGTGAGGGGAGGCGCCGGAGCCTGCGCCCCCACGTCCACTGCGGCCCCCGCGCCCGCGAGGAGTTCCGGCTCCCGTGTGTCGTAGCGCCGCTGCTGCCGCGCCGTCTCCTTGCGGCCGGAGGCCAGCGTGGCCAGCCAGCCGAAGGCGAAACCGGCCGGGACGGAGACCAGGCCCGTGGTGGTGAACGGGAACCAGTTGAAGTCGGATTCGGGGAAGGCGGCGACCGGCGTGCCGGAGACCAGGCTGGTGCCCGGGGTGAGGACCAGCACCGTGAGGGTGCCGCCGATCAGCGTCCACAGCAGGCCGGTGCGGGTGAAGCGGCGCCAGAAGAGGCTGTAGACCAGGGCGGGGCACAGGGCGGAGGCGCCCACGCAGAAGGAGAGCGTGGCCAGCGGCTGGAGGCTGCGGTGCTGCACCAGCGTCGCCAGGGTGATCGCGACGATGCCGACGCCGACCGCCGACAGCCGGGCGAACGTCATCTCCCGGCGCGGCGAGGGCTCCTTTGCGCGGGTGGCGAAGACGTCGTGGGCCAGGGAGTTGGCGCAGGCGAGGATCATGCCGGCGACCGAGGCGAGCAGGGTGAGGAACAGGGCGGTGCCGACGGTGGTGAAGAGGAACGCCTCCACCATCGTCACCTCCGTGCCGAACGCGGCGCGCGAGCCCAGCAGGTAGGCGGAGTTGCCGGCGGCGTCCGCCCCGGCGACCGTCTCACGGCCGACCAGCGCCGTCGCGCCGAGCCCGACCACGGTGACGACCAGCACGAACAGGGCGACCAGCGACACCGCCCAGGACATCGAGCGGCGCACCTGACGGGCGCTGGAGGCGGCGTACATGCGCATGGTGACGTGCGGCAGGCAGGCGCCGCCGAGGACCACCGCCACCTGCGAGGAGAGCATGTCCAGGCCGGGCTGGGGTCCGGCGGCGTACTCCAGGCCGGGGTGGAGGTACGCCTGGCCCGCGCCGCTGCCCCGGGCGGCGGCCTCGAACAGGGCGCCGGGGTTCCAGCCGAAGCGGTGCAGCAGCAGGAGGGAGACCAGGGCGCCGGAGCCGAGCAGCATGACCATCTTGATGATCTGGATGAGGGCGGTGCCCTTCATGCCGCCGATCGTCGCGTAACTGATCATGAGTCCACCGACGCCGATGATGCAGCCGGTCTGGATCGTCTCGCCGCGGAAGCCCAGCAGGAAGGACATGAGGTGGCCGGTGCCGGCGAGCTGCACCAGCATCATCGGCAGCAGGGCGACGATCGTGACCGCGGCCGCGGCGATGCGCACACTGCGGCCCGGCATGTGGCGGGCCAGCGCGTCACCCATGGTGAACCGGCCGGCGTTGCGCAGGGGTTCCGCCATCGCGAACATCAGCAGCAGCAGGGAGAGGGCGGTGCTCAGGGCGAGGACGACCCCGTCGAAGCCGAACAGGGCGATCACGCCGCCGGTGCCGAGCACGGTCGCGGCGGAGATGTAGTCGCCGGCGATGGCCAGGCCGTTGCGCATGGACGACAGGGAGCTGTAGCCGGTGTAGAACTCGGCCAGGTCGTCGCGGTCGGGCCCGGTCATCACGCACAGCAGCAGCGTGACGGTGGCCACCGCCGTGAAGCCGACCAGGATCATCGCCTGTTCGGTGTCGCCGAACCCGGTCACCGTCCCGCCTCCCCTCGGGCGTCCGCCGCGCTCTGCGCGCACATCCGGTCCACCAGCGGGTCGACGTGGCGGCGCGCGGTCCGCTCGTACAAGGCGACCGCCAGCCAGGTGACGGGCAGTTGGAGCAGGGCGAGGAGCAGGCCGAGGGGCAGTCCGGCGGCCACCTCGCCGGTCAGGGACGAGGGCGCGAACGCCGCGAGGCAGAGGAACACCAGGAAGTAGCCGAGCGCGGCGAAGGTGGCCGTGCGCCGCTGCCGGCGGTAGGCGCGGCGCAGGTCGCGTACGTCGCCCCGCGGCCGGACCGGCGCACGCCAGGGCGGCCCGGCGTGCTCGCGGCCCGGCGCGGGTGCGGCGGCGGGCCCGCGCCGGGCGGCGTACGGCGCCGAGCTGTCGGGGCTCGCGAAAGGGTGCCCCGGCGGGTGCGGTGCCGGGGGCGGAAAGCGGTGGCGCCCCGGGGCGGGCGAGGGCGAGGACGGCGGCGAGGACGGCGGTGAGGACGGATGGGGATACGGATACGGATACGGGTACGCGTACGGGTCGTGGGACATCCCGTTGCTCCTTGCGCGGCTCGGGTCCGCGGGGCGGACCGCAGGGAGTGGGGGGAGCGGGTCACGCACGCTACTCGCGGGGCGGGGCGGAGGCGGGGTTATGGCCGGACCGAGTGGTCGGTATGTGAGAAGGCCCAGTCATGCCGGCGATCGGCTGGGCAGGTGCCCGGTCAGTGGGTCGGTCGGCTGGTCCGCCACTCGGCCACCCCGTCAGATCCGTCAGATCCGTCAGATCCGTCAGATCCGTCAGATCCGTCAGATCCGTCAGTCCGTCAGTACCGGGAACTTCCGGGGGGCCAGCGTCAGCAGCACCAGGAAGGCGAGCGTCGCGGCGGCCGCCGCGCCGAGGTACACGGCGTCGACGGCGTCGGCTATCGCCCGCCGGGCGGACTCGCCCGCGGCGCCCGGTTCCAGTGCCCGGGTCACCGAGTCGAGGTCGCCCGCACCGCCGAGCCGCGCGGCCAGCACCCCGTTGGCGATCGCGCCGAAGACCGCGGCGCCGACCGTCTGGCCGGTCTGCCGGCAGAACAGCACGGAGGCGGTCGCCGTGCCCCGCTCCGACCAGCCCACCGTGGACTGGACACCGACGAGCAGCGGAAGCTGGAAGAGGCCGAGCGCCGCGCCGAGGAGCAGCATCAGCAGCGTCGGCTGCCAGGCCCGGCCGGGGTAGGGCAGGAACGGGAACGCGCACAGCAGCAGGGCCGCCGCGCCGATGCCCAGCATGGCCGTGTTGCGGAAGCCGATCCTGCGGTACACGTGCTGGCTCAGCGCGGCCGACACCGGCCAGCTCAGCGTCCACACCGACAGGACGAACCCGGCGGCCGCGGGGGCCAGTCCCAGTACCGACTGCGCGTACGTCGGCAGGAACACCGTCGGCGCCACCATCAGCAGGCCCAGCGCGCCGAGGGCGAGGTTGACGGCGGCGATCGTACGGCGCCGCCACACCCAGCCCGGCATGATCGGGTCGGCCGCCCGGCGTTCGATCACCACCACGGCCGCCAGCAGGACGAGTCCGGTGCCGAACAGGGCGAGCGAGGGCCCGGACAGCCACGGCCAGGCCACCCCGCCCTGCACCACGGCGAGGAGCAGCACCCCGCCGCACGCGAACACCGCGAGCGCGCCCGCCCAGTCGACTCGCGCGCGCGGGCCGGCCGACTCGCGCCGCGGCTCGTGCAGGTGGCGGACGATCAGCCACAGGGCGAGGGCGCCGACCGGCAGGTTGACGAGGAAGATCCACCGCCAGTCGGCGTAGGTGGCGAGCACGCCGCCGAGGCCGGGTCCGGCGACCGCGGCGACCGCCCAGACGGTGGAGAGCCGCGCCTGTATCTTCGGCCGGTCCTTGAGCGGGTACAGGTCGGCGGCGAGGGTCTGCACGGTCCCCTGGAGCGCGCCGCCGCCCAGGCCCTGTACGACGCGGAAGGCGATCAGGGCGGTCATGTTCCAGGCGAGGGCGCACAGCAGCGACCCGAGGAGGAAGAGCGCGGCGCCCACCACCAGGACGGGTTTGCGGCCGAAGGTGTCCGAGAGCTTGCCGTACACCGGGAGGGTGACGGTGACGGCCAGCAGATAGCCGGAGAACAGCCAGGAGAAGACGGAGAAGCCGCCGAGGTCGCCGACGATCTGCGGGACGGCGGTGGAGACGATGGTGGAGTCCAGTGCCGCCAGTGCCATCGAGAGCATGAGCGCGGCGACGACCGCGCCCCGCCTGCCGCTCCCGGTGGCCTGAGCGGTACCGCCGGCCGTGCCCGTGGTGCTGCCCACCCCTGGACCCTCCCTGTCGTTTCCCCCTGCACGCATCTGCCGTGCCCAGCTTCCCACTTGAGGGTGACGCGGCGGGAGGGTGGAGGCCGGCCGCGCCGGAGGGTGGAGGGCGACCCCGAGAGGTTGTCCACCGGAGGGCGGAGAGCCCCTAGGGGTACCTCCTTACTACGGCTCGGGGAGGGTTCGTACCGCCGGAGGACGAGAGGGACCCGGCGGATTCCTTAACCTGGCTTTACGCCGCTGGGGGGCGGTGTACCTCACCAGCGGGGGTGGGGTTTTCCTCAGGAGAAGAGTGCGCTGGGCCCCAGCGCGCTCGGGCCCCGGCTCGACCAGACTCGACGGCAGATCGCGGCGGCACCGATCCGGACGTACGGCCCGCACGAGGCACCGTACGGCCGGCTCGGGCCGGCCACGCGATCCACCCGCGCCACTCACCGACGACTCCCCGCAGGACACCGAAGACTTCCCGCAGGGCACCGACGACTTCCCGCCGGGCACCGGCGGCTCACCGTATGACCGACATAGGAGACTTGCCATGACATCGGCCGTGACCATTCCCAGGTATGGGAACACCGGAGGGCGTACGGCCGTGGCCGCGAGGGCGCGGCAGGTCGTGAAGGCGTACGGGGCGGGGGAGACCAGGGTCGTCGCCCTCGACCGGGTCGACGTGGACATAGCGCGCGGCGAGTTCACCGCGATCATGGGCCCCTCGGGCTCCGGCAAGTCCACCCTGATGCACTGCCTGGCCGGCCTCGACACCGTGACGTCCGGGCAGATTTATCTGGACGACACCGAGATCACCGGGCTGAAGGACAAGAAGCTGACCCGGCTGCGCCGGGACCGGATCGGGTTCATCTTCCAGGCGTTCAACCTCCTGCCGACGCTGAACGCGCTGGAGAACATCACACTGCCCATGGACATCGCCGGCCGCAGGCCCGACCGGGCGTGGCTGGACCGGGTCGTGGACACCGTCGGGCTCGCCGGGCGGCTGAAGCACCGGCCCACCCAGCTCTCCGGCGGCCAGCAGCAGCGGGTGGCCGTGGCGCGGGCGCTCGCCGCCCGGCCCGAGATCATCTTCGGTGACGAGCCGACCGGCAACCTCGACTCCCGGGCGGGCGCCGAGGTACTGGGCTTCCTGCGCAGGTCCGTGGACGAGCTGGGCCAGACCATCGTGATGGTCACCCACGACCCGGTGGCCGCCGGTTACGCGGACCGGGTGCTGTACCTCGCCGACGGCCGTATCGTCGACGAGATGCGCGACCCCACCGCCGACCAGGTCCTCGACCGGATGCTGCGTTTCTCGCAGGGACGCCCCCGGACCGCCGGCCCCGACGCCGGGGGACGTACGTCATGACCGTGTGGAAGACCTCGATGCGCAACTTCCTCGCGCACAAGGGGCGGATGGCCCTCTCCGCCGTCGCCGTCCTGCTGTCGGTGGCGTTCGTGAGCGGCACGCTCGTGTTCACGGACACGATGAACACGACGTTCGACAAGCTCTTCGCGGTCTCGTCGGCCGACGTCTCCGTCACCCCCGCGAAGGCCGAGACCGAGGACACCCCGCAGAACGGCGTGCCCCTGTCGCTGCCGGCCGCCACCCTGGAGCGGGTCCGCGCCGCCGACGGCGTCGAGTCGGCCGAGGGCGCGGTCGTCTCGATGAACGTCACCGTCGTCGACGGCGACAACGACAACGTGGGCGCCACCAGCGGCGCCCCGACCCTCGCCGGCAACTGGACCGAGAACGACCTGCGGTCGATGGAGATCACCGGCGGGCACGCCCCGCGCGGGCCGACCGAGACGATGGTCGACTCCGACACCGCCGACAAGCACGGCCTGGAGATCGGCGACGAACTGCGCACCATCGCGCAGACCGGCGACTTCACGGCCCGGATCGTCGGCATCGCCACCTTCACGGTGACCAACCCCGGCGCGGCCGTGGTCTACTTCGACACCGCCACCGCCCAGCGCGAACTGCTCGGCGGACCCGACCGGTTCAGCCAGTTCAACGTCACGGCCGCCGCCGGTGTCTCCGACGCCCGGCTCAAGGCGAACGTCTCCGCGGCCCTCGGCGACTCCTACAAGGTGCGGACGGCGAAGGAGTCCGCCGACGAAGGCCGCGAGGGCATCGACGAGTTCATGGGCGTCATCAAGTACGCCATGCTCGGCTTCGCCGGGATCGCCTTCCTGGTCGGCATCTTCCTGATCATCAACACCTTCTCCATGCTGGTCGCCCAGCGCACCCGCGAGATCGGGCTGATGCGGGCCATCGGCTCCTCCCGCCGCCAGGTCAACCGCTCGGTGCTGGTCGAGGCGCTGCTCCTGGGTGTCGTCGGTTCGGTCCTCGGTGTCGCGGCCGGTGTCGGCATCGCCGTCGGACTGATGAAGCTGATGTCTTCGGTGGGCATGAACCTGTCCACCGACGATCTGACCGTGAAGGCGACGACCCCCGCGGTCGGCCTGGTCCTCGGCGTCGTCGTCACCGTCCTCGCCGCCTATCTGCCGGCCCGCCGGGCGGGCAAGGTCTCGCCGATGGCCGCGCTGCGCGACGCCGGCACGCCCGCCGACGGCCGGGCCGGCCGGATCCGCGGCGTCCTCGGCCTGGTCCTCACCGGCGCCGGCGCCGCGGCCCTGGTCACGGCGGCGGGGGCGGACAAGGCCAGTGCCGGCGCGCTGATGCTCGGCGTCGGCGTGGTGCTCTCCCTGATCGGCTTCGTCGTGATCGGCCCGCTGCTGGCCGGCGTCGTGGTGCGGGTGCTCAGCACGGTGCTGCTGCGGGCCTTCGGCCCGGTGGGCCGGCTGGCCGAGCGCAACGCCCTGCGCAACCCGCGGCGCACCGGCGCCACCGGCGCGGCCCTGATGATCGGCCTGGCCCTGGTGGCCTGTCTGTCGGTGGTCGGCTCCTCCATGGTCGCCTCGGCCACCGGAGAGCTGGACAAGTCCGTCGGCGCCGACTTCATCGTCCAGGGCAACCAGCGGATCGTGCCGCAGGCCGAGCGGGCGATGCTGGACACGCCCGGCCTCGCGCACGTCACCCGGTACAAGATGCTCGACGCCACTCTCACCTCGCCCGACGGCCAGAAGGACGACGACGGGGTCACGGCCACCGACCCCACCTACGCCCAGGACCTGCGGCGCCCGACCACGGCCGGCAGTCTCGCCGACGCCTTCGGCACGGACGCCATGGCGGTCGGCTCCGAGTACGCCGCAGCACACGGCGTGCGGGTCGGCGACACCCTCTCCGTCGCCTTCGAGGGCGGGCAGACCGCGAAGCTGGAGGTCGCCGCCATCACCGACGACGACACCGCCATCGACCAGGGCGCCCGCTACCTGAGCATCGCCACGATGACGAAGTACCTGCCCGCCGACCGCGTCCCGCCGAACACGATCATGTTCGCCAAGGCGGCGGACGGCGCCGCGGACCAGGCGTACACCGCGCTGAAGAGGGCGCTGGACCCCTACCCGCAGTACCAGGTCGCCGACCAGACCGACTACAAGCAGGAGCTGAAGGACCAGATCGGCCAGTTGCTGAACATGGTCTACGGACTGCTCGCGCTGGCGATCGTGGTCGCGGTCCTCGGTGTGGTGAACACCCTGGCCCTGTCGGTGGTGGAGCGCACCCGGGAGATCGGCCTGATGCGGGCGATCGGCCTGTCCCGCCGGCAGTTGCGCCGGATGATCCGCATGGAGTCCGTGGTGATCGCCCTCTTCGGCGCCCTGCTGGGCCTCGGACTGGGCCTGGGCTGGGGCGCCACCGCACAGAAGCTGCTCGCCCTGGAGGGCCTGAACGTCCTCGACATCCCGTGGCCGACGATCATCGCGGTCTTCGTCGGATCGGCGTTCGTGGGCCTCTTCGCCGCCCTGGTCCCGGCCTTCCGGGCGGGCCGCATGAACGTGCTGAACGCGATCGCCACGGAGTAGCGACGCGGGCGGCCGACGGGGGAGCGGGGGAGGGCCCGGTGCCGGGGAGTCATCGACTCACCGGCCCCGGGCCCACCGGCGTCATCCGCCCGTGTCATCCCCCTGCGTCATCGGCATGCATTGCCGGGCGACGCCGTCCACCGGCCCGGGCGCTCGCCCCCGCACCGTCGTACGCTGGACACCCCCCGGCCCTCACCCTCGTCGGGTCGTTCGTGTTGTCCACCACAGGACGGAAAGCGCCTCTCCATGAGCCTGCACGGTCTGCTCGACGCCGTTGTCAAGGACACCGCCCTCGCGGAAGCGATCGCGGCGGCCTCCGACGGCAACCGCACGCACGTCGACCTGGTCGGTCCGCCCGCGGCCCGGCCCTTCGCGGTCGCCGCGCTGGCCCGGGACTCGGGCCGCCCCGTGCTCGCGGTCACGGCGACGGGACGGGAGGCGGAGGACCTGGCGGCGGCCCTGCGCTCGCTGCTGCCGCCCGAGGGCGTGGCCGAGTACCCGTCCTGGGAGACCCTTCCGCACGAGCGGCTCAGCCCGCGCAGCGACACCGTCGGCCGGCGTCTCGCGGTCCTGCGGCGGCTGTCCCACCCCCGCGCCGACGACCCCGAGACCGGGCCGGTCTCCGTCGTCGTCGCCCCCGTGCGCTCCGTGCTCCAGCCGCAGGTCAAGGGGTTGGGTGACCTGGAGCCGGTGGCCTTGAGCACCGGGCAGAGCGCAGACCTCGGCGAGGTGGTGCAGGCGCTCGCCGCCGCCGCGTACGCCCGGGTGGAGCTGGTGGAGAAGCGCGGCGAGTTCGCCGTGCGCGGCGGCATCCTCGACGTGTTCCCGCCCACCGAGGAGCACCCCCTGCGGGTGGAGTTCTGGGGCGACGACGTCGAGGAGATCCGTTACTTCAAGGTCGCCGACCAGCGCTCCCTGGAGGTCGCCGAGCACGGGCTGTGGGCGCCGCCCTGCCGCGAGCTGCTCCTCACCGACCAGGTACGGGAGCGGGCGCGGGCGCTGGCCGAGGAACACCCCGAGCTGGGCGAACTGCTCGGCAAGATCGCCGAGGGCATCGCGGTCGAGGGCATGGAGTCCCTCGCCCCCGTCCTCGTCGACGACATGGAACTGCTGCTCGACGTGCTGCCCGCGGGCGCCATGGCCGTGGTCTGCGACCCGGAGCGGGTGCGCACCCGCGCCGCCGACCTGGTGGCGACCTCGCAGGAGTTCCTCCAGGCGTCCTGGGCGGCCACCGCCGGCGGCGGCGAGGCGCCCATCGACGTCGACGCGGCCTCCCTGTGGTCCCTCGCGGACGTCCGGGAACACGCCCGCGAGCTGGGCACCATGTGGTGGTCGGTGTCGCCGTTCGCCGCGGACGACGCGACCGAGGACGCCGACACCCTCAAGCTGGGCATGCACGCCCCCGAGACCTACCGCGGCGACACCGCCAAGGCGCTCGCCGACACCAAGGGCTGGCTCTCCGACGGCTGGCGGGTCGCCTACGTGACCGAGGGCCACGGCACCGCGGCCCGCACGGTGGAGGTGCTGGGCGGCGAGGGCATCGCGGCCCGCCTGACCGTGCCGGACGCGAAGTCGGCCGGGCTCGACGAGCTGAGCCCCTCCGTCGTCCACGTCTCCTGCGGTTCGATCGACCACGGGTTCGTGGACCCGGCGCTGCGCCTCGCCGTCCTCACCGAGACCGACCTGACCGGGCAGAAGGCGGCCGGCCGCGAGGGCGCCCGGATGCCCGCCCGGCGTCGCAAGACCATCGACCCGCTCACCCTGGAGGCGGGCGACCACATCGTCCACGAGAGCCACGGCGTGGGCCGCTACGTCGAGATGGTGCAGCGCACCGTGCAGGGCGCCACCCGCGAGTACCTGGTCGTGGAGTACGCGCCCGCCAAGCGCGGCCAGCCCGGCGACCGGCTCTACATCCCCACCGACCAGTTGGAGCAGATCACCAAGTACGTCGGCGGCGAGGCCCCCACCCTGCACCGCCTCGGCGGCGCCGACTGGACGAAGACGAAGGCCCGCGCGAAGAAGGCGGTCAAGGAGATCGCCGCGGACCTGATCAAGCTGTACAGCGCGCGGATGGCGGCACCCGGGCACGCGTTCGGCGGGGACACCCCCTGGCAGCGCGAGCTGGAGGACGCCTTCCCCTACGTGGAGACCCCCGACCAGCTCACCACCATCGCCGAGGTCAAGGAGGACATGGAGAAGACGGTCCCCATGGACCGCCTGATCTGCGGCGACGTCGGCTACGGCAAGACCGAGATCGCCGTGCGCGCCGCCTTCAAGGCCGTACAGGACGGCAAGCAGGTGGCGGTGCTGGTACCGACCACGCTGCTGGTGCAGCAGCACTTCGGGACGTTCAGCGAGCGGTACGCGCAGTTCCCGGTCACGGTGAAGGCGCTCTCCCGCTTCCAGAGCGACACCGAGTCCAAGGCCACCCTGGAGGGCCTGCGCGAGGGCTCGGTGGACATCGTCATCGGCACCCACCGGCTGTTCTCCGCGGAGACCAGGTTCAAGGACCTGGGGCTGGTCATCGTCGACGAGGAGCAGCGCTTCGGCGTCGAGCACAAGGAGCAGCTCAAGAAGCTCCGCGCCAACGTCGACGTGCTGACCATGTCCGCCACGCCCATCCCGCGCACCCTGGAGATGGCGGTCACCGGCATCCGCGAGATGTCCACGATCACCACCCCGCCCGAGGAGCGCCACCCGGTGCTCACCTTCGTCGGCCCCTACGACCCGCGGCAGATCGGCGCGGCCGTCCGCCGCGAGCTGCTCCGCGAGGGCCAGGTCTTCTACATCCACAACCGGGTCGAGTCCATCGACCGGGCCGCCGCCAAGCTGCGCGAGATCGTCCCCGAGGCGCGTATCGCCACCGCCCACGGCCAGATGTCGGAGCAGGCGCTGGAGCAGGTCGTCGTGGACTTCTGGGAGAAGAAGTTCGACGTGCTCGTCTCCACCACGATCGTGGAGTCCGGCATCGACATCTCCAACGCCAACACGCTGATCGTGGAGCGCGGCGACAACTTCGGTCTCAGCCAGCTCCACCAGTTGCGCGGCCGGGTCGGCCGCGGCCGCGACCGCGGTTACGCCTACTTCCTGTACCCGCCGGAGAAGCCGCTGACCGAGACCGCCCACGAGCGGCTCGCCACCATCGCCCAGCACACCGAGATGGGCGCGGGCATGTACGTGGCGATGAAGGACCTGGAGATCCGCGGCGCGGGCAACCTGCTCGGCGGCGAGCAGTCCGGCCACATCGCCGGCGTCGGCTTCGACCTGTACGTGCGGATGGTCGGCGAGGCGGTCGCCGACTACCGGGCCGCGCTGGAGGGCGGCCCGGACGAGGAGCCGCCGCTGGAGGTCAAGATCGAGCTGCCGGTCGACGCGCACGTCCCGCACGACTACGCCCCCGGCGAGCGGCTGCGGCTGGCGGCGTACCGGTCCATCGCCTCCGCCAACAGCGAGGCGGACATCAGGGCCGTCCGCGAGGAACTCGTCGACCGCTACGGCAAACTTCCCGAGCCGGTGGAGAACCTGCTGCTGGTGGCGGGGCTGCGGATGCTCGCGCGGGCGTGCGCGGTCGGCGAGGTCGTGCTTCAGGGCAACAACATCCGGTTCGCGCCGGTGGAGTTGCGCGAGTCGCAGGAGCTGCGGCTCAAGCGGCTCTACCCGGGGACGGTCATCAAGGTCACCGCCCACCAGGTGCTGGTGCCGCGCCCGAAGACCGCGAAGGTGGGCGGGAAGCCGCTGGTCGGGCGGGAACTGCTGGCCTGGGTCGGGGAGTTCCTGACGACCGTGCTCGGGTCGTAGCCCCGCTCGGAGACACTCCCGCACGGACTCTTTTCCGGGCGTATCCCGACTTCGGTGATACGCCCGGCTCGTGCCGTCTGTCCGTCAAGGCCCCCTATGGCCGGAACGGCCGGCTCGATAA
The DNA here is from genome assembly GCF_039542605.1 of Streptomyces ziwulingensis. Lineage (NCBI taxonomy): Bacteria > Bacillati > Actinomycetota > Actinomycetes > Kitasatosporales > Streptomycetaceae > Streptomyces > Streptomyces ziwulingensis. The sequence goes on along the minus strand of NZ_BAABIG010000034.1, from coordinate 90,342 downwards.
CGTGGTGTGGACAGATCAACGCGGCAGAATCAGGGCAACTGATCAACGCGAGGGATCGACACAGCGGATCGGCAAGGGGAGGGACGCGCGTGAGGCGGCACAGCAAGATCCGTACCGGGTGGGCCGTCTGTGCGGCACTGGCTCTGGTCAGCGGCTGCGAGGGGCTGGACAGCGCCGGCCCCACGACGGGCAGCGGCAGCGGCGCCGGGGCGCCGGACGGGCGGGCGACCAGCCCCCTGAAGAATCCGGACGGGACGCGGCCGGGCCTGGCGCCCGTCACGAGCGAGGGCGACGAGGCCGCGGGCCGCAAGCTCATCGAGTCGTTGGCGACGAAGGGCCGCGGCCCGAAGACGGGTTACGACCGGGACGAGTTCGGCTACGCCTGGATGGACACGGCCGAAGGGGTCCCGTACAGCCGCAACGGCTGCGACACGCGCAACGACATCCTCCAGCGCGACGGCCAGGACCTGCGGTTCAAGTCCGGCTCGGACTGTGTGGTGATCTCCATGACGCTGGCCGACCCCTACACCGCCACCAGCATCGACTGGCGCAAGCAGGACGCCTCCGAGGTGCAGATCGACCATGTGGTGCCGCTCTCCTACAGTTGGCAGCTCGGTTCCGCGCGCTGGCCGGAGAGCAAGCGGCGGCAACTGGCCAACGACGCCCTCAACCTGATGCCGGTAGACGGCTCCACCAACTCGGCCAAGGGGGACTCCGGGCCGGCGTCCTGGCTGCCGCCGAGCAAGCGGATCCGCTGCGCCTACGCCGTCCGCTTCGCCCAGGTGTCCGAGAAGTACGAGCTGGCGGTGACGTCCGCCGACAAGAAGGCGATGCTGGCGCAGTGCGGGGGCTGAGCACCCGGCGGCCGGGCGGGTCGGGCGGCTGACCGGGGCCGGTGCTGGGGGCAGCGGCCCCGGTCGGGCCGTCCGGCGTGCTTACGCGGCGGGCGGCGCGGGGAGTTCGTGCGCGGTGAAGGCCGGGGCGGGCCTGGCCGCGTCGCCGGTGGTGGAGCGGGCGGCGGTGTCGGTGGGGGTGACTTCGTAGGCGCGGCTCTGGTTGCTGCTGGTGCGGAAGGAGTAGGCCCAGGTGAAGCCGTTGGAGTTGCTGTAGGTGAACGCCGTCGGGTCGGTCGCCGACACCTCGAAGCTCACCTGCCGCCAGGTGCGCCAGGTGCCCGATCCCTGGATCTGCTCGCCGGTGTTGTACATGTAGCCGTCGGCGGCGCGGGCCATGACCTCGGTGATGCCGGTCAGCGGGCTGATCACGACGGAGGGCGACCCGGCGAAGGCGCGGTCGCCGACCTGCGACCAGGCCGTGGGGAAGGCCGCTCCCTCGGACGCCTGGGACAGGGTGATGATGTTGCCGGCGCTGTTGCGGGCGAACACCCCGAGGCGGTAGCCGGGGTGGATCACGACGGACGGCGTGCCGGTGATGGCCTGGTCGCCCACGGTGGTCCAGGCGCCGACGCTTCCGTCGCGGTAGGCGGCGGTGCGCAGGGTGCCGTCCGCGGTCGTGCCGAAGAGCTGGATACCGTCCCGGACGGCCACGGCCGTGAGCGGGCCGGTGAAGCCCTCACCGCTCAGCGGCAGCCAGCCCAGGAAGTCGACGTTGGCGCGCTGCTGCACGCGGTACCAGGGCTTGCCCTCGGCGTCCACCGCGAACTGCGCGAGCACCCCGTCGGCCGTCTTGGCGGTGACCGGGTGCTCCCGCATGGCGCCGGCCAGATCGATCCAGTCGCCCCAGTCGGGGCTGCTCGCGGCGTGCCGCCGCCACCAGATCTCGCTGTTGACGTTCTGCGCGGTCAGCGCCGTGCGGCCGTCCGGCTGCTCGGCGAGCTGCGGTTGCCCGGAGAACGCCTCGTTGCCCGAGACGGTCGTCCACTGCACCGAGTTGAAGTCCGACGGGTTCGTCTGCCGGCCGTGGACGAGCCGCCCGCTGTTGTCGGCGTAGGCGTACTCGATCTCCCCGGTGGACGCCTGCATGATGCTGTTCGGCGTGAAGTCCTCGGTGTCGACCTCGGGGCCGGCCGGGGTGTGGTTGGCGTCGAGGCGGCAGGAGTCCGGGGCGCCGGTCACGCTGGTGTAGCCGCTCCAGGTCGCGTCGCTGCCCAGGAGCACGTTGTAGGGGGCGAAGTTGCCCGCTTCCTCCAGGTAGCGGTACTGGCGGACGTCCCCGTTGGGCTTGACCCGCAGGATCACGTCACCGCCGAAGGAGGTGAGGTCCTCGGTGTCGCGCCAGTCGGCGGTGCTGACCACCTTGTGCGCCTGCAGCCAGCGCTGGCTGGTGAAGTCGTAGCGCGAGCGCAGCAGCCGGCCGGTCGCGGAGTCCACGCCGTACACCACACCGAGATCCGTGGCGAAGATCATGCTGTAGCGGCCCCAGCCCGAGGCGACCTTCTTGTTGCTGCCCGCGTCCCAGGCGCTGGTGGTCCGGTCGTAGCGGGACCAGCGCAGATCGCCGTCACCGTCGAGCCACCAGATGTGGCCGCCCCGGTCCACGGAGATCTTGTCGCGGTTCTCGTCCAGCCGGTAGCTGTTGAAGCTGTCGCTGATCTTGCGGTGGTGGATGTCCCAGGTGCCGGCGGCGGAGTCCCGGTGGCTGAGGTAGAGACCGTCGGACTTGATCCCGTAGAACGTCGCTCCGTTGCCGGCCAGCACCCTGGGGTACTGGTCCCAGCCGGTGTCGATGACGGCCGAGGCGGGGAGTGCGCCCGTGGCGCCCGCCGGGTCCGGCACATTGCGCCGCAGCAGATTGCCCGCGGTGGTGGTGGAGTACAGCACGCCGGTCGAGGTGCAGGTCACCGCGTCGGCCGCGTACGCACTGCCCGACGCGGTCAGCGTCAGAGTCAGGGGCAGCGCCGCCACCGCGGTCGCGAGTGCGGTCATACGACGGCCGAACGATCTTCGCGCTACGGAACTCATCAGTGTCCTTCCAGCTCAGCGGGGGTTCAGCGAGGGAGGACGGCGACCCTGACGTGATCACGGACCCCCCGGCAGGGGGACGGTAGGCGGCTTTTGGTGAACCTTGCAGTGGCGTGGAGGTGAACAGTTGACTCGTGTACATGACAACAAGATGACGACCTGGTGATCATCTGGACAGGATCTTCACAGAAACGCAGACTCCCGATGTTCGTTCGTGACGTGCGCCGGACTCTGAGGGGGAACTGTGCCTGCCTACCGCAGGATTGCTCGCGGACTGCTGTCCCGCAGACTGGTGCGCAGTCACTGGGCGGCGCTCATCGGCGTCGCCCTGGCCTCCGTGATCGCCGTGACGTCGTTCGCGCTGTCCGGTACCGGCATCCCCCTCTATCCCGAGGCGCCGCAGGGCCGTTCCGCCCCCGATCAGCGCTGGGGGAGCGCCGACGGGCAGGACCACCTGGTCGGCGAGAAGAACGCCAACACCGAGGCGCCCCGGACCCTCAGGTCCAGGTACCCGACCAAACAGGCGAGGAAGAGCCTGGCCGCCGCGGAGAAGAAGGCCCGCAACAAGGCCGAGGTGGTCGCCTCACCGGCCACCGAGGTCACCGGCTTCGACGCCCGGCGCAGTGAGGAACTGCCCGCCGAGCGGGACGGGTTCAGCCGTACCTACGCCAACGAGGACGGCACCCGGACCACCGAGATGTCCCCGACGCCGGTCAACTACCGGGACGCGGACGGGGACTGGCGGCCGATCGACACGGAGCTGCGGGCGGACGGCGAGGACGGCTGGCGCAACACCGCCGACGCGGTCGGCGTGCGCGTCGGCCGGCGGGCCGACTCCGCGCGCCTGGCCACCGTCGAACTGTCCGGCGGCCACCGCCTGTCGTACGGCCTGAGCGGCGCGGCCGCCGTCCAGGGCCGGGCCGAGGGCAGCACCGTCGCCTACGAGGGCGTCCTCGCGGACACCGATCTGACGCTGGAGGCCCAGGCCGGCGGCGTCAAGGAGACCCTCGTCCTGAACTCGGCCGACGCCCCGACGACCTTCGTCTTCCCGCTCGCCCTGGACGGACTGACGGCACGGATCGTGGACGGCGCGGTCCGGCTGACCGACGCCGCGGGCCGGGTGGCCGGCGTCATCCCCGCCGGGTTCATGGAGGACTCCGGGCGCGCCGGCGACCAGGGCGCCCCCGCCCGCTCCGAGGACGTCACCTATGCCCTCGTCGAGCAGGCCGGCGGCGGCCAGGCCCTGCGGATCACCGTCGACGCGGACTGGCTGCGCGCCCCGGAGCGGGTCTTCCCGGTCAAGGTCGACCCCTCCGTGGACACCTCGTCCGCCGAGACCAGCGTGTACGTCAAGAGCGGCGGCTCCGTCGTCGGCACCAGCGAACTCCAGGTCGGCAAGGGCACCGACGGCGCCACCGCCACCTACCTCGGTTTCCCCTCGCTCGACGAGGAGCTGAGCCACCACAAGATCTTCGGCGCCCAGCTCCAGCTCACCAACTACGACTCGGCGTCCTGCAAGGCCCGCCCGGTCTCCGTGCACCCGGTCACCGAGAGCTGGACCGCGGGCACCGCACCGGAGTACCCGGGCCCCGCGGTCGGCGGCAGCCTCGCCGCCAAGTCCTTCGCCTACGGCTACATCGCGACCGGCAGGTCGAAGTCCGCCTGCCCCGCCGCCGCCGAGCTGTTCGACCTCGGCAAGGGCGGCCGCGACCTGGTACAGCGCTGGGTCGACGGCACCCAGGCGAACTACGGCCTGTCGGTGCGGGCCTCGGCCACCGACGCCACCGCCTGGAAGAAGTTCGCCGGACACGGCACGGCCAACCCGCCCAAGCTGTACGTCACCCACTCGCCGTACAACGCGAGCTACTCCTTCGCCCAGCCCGTCCCCGACCCGCCCGTCCTGCAGAACCAGAACGGCCAGGTCAAGGTCACCGTCACCAACAAGGGCGGGCAGACCTGGACGCCCGGCGGGTACTACCTGGCCTACCGGGCGTACGACAAGGACGGCAAGCTGGTCACCCAGCAGCGCGCCGCCAACCTGACCACGAACGTCGCGTACGGCGCCAGGACCACCCTGACCGCCACCGTCAAGGCGCTGCCGCCCGGCGCCTACCTGCTGGACTTCACCATGGTGAAGTCCGGCGGCACGGTCTTCACCGACGAGCAGGTCGCCCCCGGCCGGCTCTCCCTCCAGGTCTTCGACATCGCGCCCGTGGTGCAGGAGCAGTACCCGGCCAACGGCTACCAGGCGCAGACGCTCAGCCCGCAACTGTGGGCCCGGGCCGTGGACATCGACGCACCCGCCGGGCAGACCCTCCAGTACAAGTTCGAGGTCTGCGAGCAGGACGACGACGGCAAACCGGCCGACTGTGTCACCTCGGCCTACCAGTCGAGCCCCGCCTACACCGTCCCGGCCGGCCGGCTGTCCTGGAACAAGACCTATCTGTGGCGCGGCTTCGCCAAGGACGCGGGCAACGAGGTGCCCACGGCGCAGATCGCGCTGCTCACCTCGGTCCCGCAGCCGGAGATCACCTCCCGGCTGAGCGAGGGGCAGGACCTGGAGTTCGACCCGCAGGTGGGCAACTACGCGTCCTCGGCGATCGACGCCTCACTGGCCGGCGTCGGCCCCGACATGACGCTGGTGCGCACCTACAACAGCCTCGACCCGCGCCGCGACCTCGCCTTCGGCACCGGCTGGACCACCCGCTACGACATCCGGCTCACCCCCGACAACGACGGCACCGGCAACGCCGTGATCCGCTACCCCGACGGCCGTGACGTCCGCTTCGGCAAGAACCCCGACGGCTCCTACGCACCGCCGCCCGGCCGGTTCGCCGAGCTGACCCAGGACGCCGCCACCAGCACCTGGACCCTCCAGGACAAGTCCGGGACCACGTACTCCTTCGGCAGCACCGGCCTGCTCGTCAAGATCACCGACGCCACCTCCAACGTCGTCAACTACACGTACTCGGCCGGCCAACTGGTCAAGGCCGAGAACCCGCGCAGCAAGCGCTCCCTGACCTTCACCTGGACCGGCGCCCACGTCACCCGGGTCGCCACCAACGCCGTCGACGGCGCCCCGCTCGCCTGGACGTACTCCTACACCGGTGACGTCCTGGACCAGGTCTGCGACCCCGCGGGCGGCTGCACCGGCTACACCTACACCGCCGGCAGCCACTACGCGGCGGGGGTCCGCGACTCCCGCCCCGAGTCCTACTGGCGGCTCGGCGAGACCGAGGGCACCTCCGCCGAGAGCGCCATCGAGGTCAACCTCGGCAAGGACCGCGGCACCTACGGCAACGTCACCCTCGGCGGCGCGGGCGCGGCCACCGGCGACCCCTCCACCGCCGCCACCTTCAACGGCACCACCTCCCTGGTCACCCTGCCCGGCGGCACCGTCAAGGCGAGCCGGGACGCGGCCGTCGAGGTGTGGTTCAAGACCATCGCCAGTGGCGTCGGCGGACCGCTGATCGGCTACCAGGACAAGGCGTGGGGCACCGCGCCCACCACCGGCGTGCCCACCCTGTACGTCGGCACCGACGGCAAGCTGCGCGGCCAGTTCTGGGACGGCACCGCCCACCCGATGACCGCCACCACCGCCAACGTCAACGACGGCAAGTGGCACCACGCCGTGCTCTCCGCCGCCGGCTCCACCCAGACCCTCTACCTGGACGGCAAGCAGGCCGCCACCCTGGCCGGCGGCCAGCTCCAGGCACAGAACCTCACCTACAACCAGATCGGCGCGGCCCGCCCCAGCTCCCCGGCGAGCTGGCCCGGCTGGGGCGGCGCCCAGGGCCGCTCCTTCGCGGGCTCGATCGACGAGGTCGCCGTCTACCACCACCCGCTGGGCTCCCAGGCGGTCGCCACCCACCACGCCCTCGCCACCAAGGCCGCCGACCTGCTCACCAGGACCACCCTGCCCAGCGGCCGGACCGCCTCCGAGGTCGGCTACGACACCGCCCGCGACCGGGTGAACGAGTACACCGACGCGGGCGGCGGCACCTGGGAGCTGGGCGCCCCGGCCGTCTTCGGCGACGAGGACGACCTGCGCCGCACCGTCGAGGTGCACGACCCGGTCGGACAGCCGTACTACTACGAGTACGACGGCATGACCTCGCAACTGCTGCGCTACGGCGAACCGCTGGGCCTGGGCGTGCGGCAGTACGACGAACCCGCCGAGCCGTCCCCGACCAGCTCCGCGCCGACCGAGGTCTGCACCGACCCGGACCCCGGCGACCCGATGTTCTGCACCACCCCGCCGGGCAACGACGACGGCAGCCCCGACTTCATCCGGCACCCCGTCGACGGCGTGGCCATCCGCGGCTACACCTACGACGACCGCGGCTACCAGACCGTCACCACCAGCGAGACCGGCGACACCGTCACCCTCGGCTACGACGAGCGGGGCAACGTCAGCTCGCAGACCACCTGCCGGGCCAAGGACGACTGCCACACCTCGTACACCACCTACCCGGCGGACCTGGACGAGCTGGACCTGCGGACCGACCTGCCCACGCAGACCCGCGACGCCCGCTCCACCAGCGCCACCGACAACCGCTACCTGACGTCCTACACGTACGACGACAACGGCAACCTGCTGACGCAGAAGAACCCCGACAGCGGCTCGACCGTCAACACCTACACCACCGGTGTGGAACCGGCCCGCGACGGCGGCAACACACCCACCGGCCTGCTCAAGACGAGCACCGACCCGCGCGGCGCCGTCACCCGCTACGCCTACTTCAACAGCGGCGACATCGCCGAGGTCGTCGAGGCCTCCGGGCTGACCACCCGCTACACCTACGACGCCCTCGGCCGCCGGACCGGCGAGACCGAGATCTCCGACAGTCGGCCCGACGGCGTCACCACCACCTACCAGTACGACAAGCTGTCCCGCCTGGTGTCCAGCCTGGACCCGCGGACCGGCGACGCCGTCACCGGGGCGCAGCACCAGCAGCGCACCACGACGACGTACGACCCGGACGGCGTGGTGACCGCGACCGAGATCGACGACGTGGTCGGCGCGGACCCGGCCCGCACGATGACGTACGAACTCGACGACCGGGGCCGTCCGGCGCGGGTCACCGACGCCGAGGGCAACGAGACCTCCTACGGCTACGACCCGTTCGGCAACCAGACCTTCATGGTCGACGGCAACGGCAACCGCTTCGAGTACGCCTACACCGCGCGCAACATGATCGCCGAGGTCCGCCTGGCCGACTGGGACGGCGACCCGGGGGACGCCGACGGGTCCGGCGAGGACCTGGTCACGCAGTCCTACGCGTACGACATGGCGGGCCGCCTCGCCCAGCACACCGACGCCATGGGCCGCACCCTGGAGTACCGGTACTACGGCGACGACCTGGTCAGGTCCATCACCCTCAAGGGCTTCCACAACGCCGACGGCACCACCCGCGACATCGTCGTGGAGTCCAACGAGTACGACGGCGCCGGCAACGTCACCAAGGAGACCACCGACAACGGGCGGACCGTCACCGAGACCGGTTACGACGCCGTCGGCCGGGTCGCCTCCACCGTGACCGACCCCGGTGGCCTCGCCCGCGGCACCAGCTACACCTACGACCGGGCCGGCAACGTCACCACGACGAAGAGCAGCGGCAACCCGTCCCACGTGCCGTGGCCGGTGAGCGCCACCCCCGAGCAGGTCGACTACGTCTACGACCTCGCGGGCAACGCCACCAAGGAGACCGCCCACAACGGCACCGAGACGCTGACCACGCTGTACGCCTACGACCAGCGCGGGCTGACCCGGTCGGTGACCGACCCCGCCGGGAACGTCACGGAGTACAACTACGACGCGCTGGGCCGGCAGATCTCCACGCTGGCCCCCGCCGTCGACACCGAACAGGACGGCGGTCCCGCCGGGAGCACCCGCCCGCTGACCGTGGTCGGCCTGGACACCTACGGCGCCGCCACCTCCACCCAGGACCCGCTGGGCCACGTCACCCACGCCGCGTACGACCGGCTGGGCCGGCAGACCAGCACCACGGGGGCCGCGTACACCGCGCCCGGCGCGAGCGCGCCCGTCACCCCGGCCACCCAGTACCGCTACGACGCGCTCGGCAACGTGGTCGAGGCGACCGACCCCCTGGACCAGGTCACCCGCTACCGCTACGACCGGCTGAACCGGGTCACCGAACGCGACGAACCCACCGGCACCGGCGACGACCGCGCCCGGTCGACGTACACCTACACCCGCACCGGCGAGGTCCTCTCCGTCACCGGCCCGACCGGCGCCCGCGCCGAGACGACCTACGACGACCTCGACCGCCCGGTCACCCAGACGCAGATCGAACGCAGACCGTCCGACGACGCGTTCACCACCCGCTTCAGCTACGACGACGCGGGCAACGTGGTCGCGCGGACCGACCCCAGCGGCGCGAAGACCTCGCTCACCTACGACAGCCTCGGCCAGATGACCCGGCTGACCGAACCCGGCGGGGCGGTCACCGAGTTCGGCTACGACCTGACCGGCCGCGAGGTCCGCCGCTCCGACGGCCTCGGCCGCACCTCCGCGCTCCTCTACGACCAGGCCGGACGGCTCGTCTCCGAGTCCGACCTCGCCCCGGACAGCGACTCCCTGCGGACCATCGGCTACGACTACGACGACGCGGGCAACCTCGTCGCCTCGACCGACCCGCTCGGCCACACCACCCGGTACGGGTACGACGCCCTGGGCAGGCTGACCGAGCAGACCGAGCCGGTCTCCGACAGCACGTCCCTCACCACGTCCTTCGGCTACGACGCGGCCGGCCACCGCACCCGCTACACCGACGGCCGCGGCAACTCCACCACCTACACGTTCAACACCCTCGGACTCGCCGAGTCGGTCGTCGAGCCGGCCACCGAGGCCGACCCGGACGCCGCCGACCGGACCTGGACCACCGCCTACGACGCGGTCGGCCAGGCCGTGCGGGCGACCGCCCCGGGCGGAGTGACCCAGGAACGCGTCTACGACCACACCGGCCTGCTGATCTCCGAGACCGGCACCGGAGCCGAGGCGGACACCGCCGAACGCGGCTACGGCTACGACGCGGCAGGCCGGCTGACCTCCGCCGGCACCCCCGACGGCGACAACACCTACACCTACGACGACCGCGGCCTGCTGCTGACGGCCGAGGGCCCGTCCGGCGAGGCGAGCTACGCCTACGACGACGACGGCCTGCTGACCAGCCGCACCGACGCCACCGGCACGGCCCTGTTCACCTACACCGGGCAGCGGCTCGCCACCGCCAGGGACTCCCTGACCGGGACCGGCCAGAGCTACGCCTACGACACCTCGGGCATGCCCCGGCAGGTCTCCTACGGCGCCGGACAGAGCCGTACCTACGCCTACGACGACCTGGGCCGCATCGACACCGACACCCTGACCAACAGCGCCGGCCAGGCCGTCACCTCGATCGACTACGGCTACGACGACAACGACCACCTGACCTCCAAGACGGTCACCGGCGACAACGCGGCCGAGAACACCTACGGCTACGACCAGGCCGGCCGCCTCACCTCCTGGACCGCCGACGGCGACACCACCGACTACGCCTGGGACGCCTCCGGCAACCGGACCCGGGAAGGCGACAAGAACGCCACCTACGACGAGCGCAACCGCGTCCAGTCCGACGGCGACTACACCTACGAGTACACCTCGCGCGGCACCCTGGCCTCCCGGACCAGCTCCGGGCTGACCGAGGAGTTCGCCTTCGACGCCTTCGACCGGCTGCTCCAGGCCGGGGACGTGTCCTACGGGTACGACTCCCTGGACCGCGTCGACTCCCGCAACGGCGCCGGCTTCTCCTACGCGGGCCTCAGCCCCGACCCGGTCAGCGACGGCACCTCCTCCTACGGCCGCGGCCCGCTGGACGAGCTGATGTCGGTCTCCGAGAACGGCACCGCGCAACTGGCCCTGACCGACTCGCACGGCGACGTGGTCGGCGACTTCGACGCGACCGACGCCGACCTGACGGAGCTGACCGACACCACCACCTACAGCCCGTTCGGCGAGGAGGTCGACAGCGACACCGGCTCGGACGGCGGCGGCGTGGCCGGCGAGCTGGGCTACCAGGGCGACTACACCGACCCCGACACCGACCAGGTGAACATGGGGGCCCGCTGGTACAACACCGACACCGGCACCTTCGACTCCCGTGACTCGGTGAACTACGCGGGCGGCGCCTCCATCCTCGCCAACCGCTACACCTACGGCGCCGGCGCGCCGCTGGACTACGTCGACGCCGACGGCCACTGGCCGAGCTGCGGCTGGTGCAAGAAGGTCGCCTCCGGCGTGAAGAAGGCCGGCAGCGCGATCAGGAGCGGCCTCAAGAAGGGCGCCAGGATCGTCAAGTCGGTCGTCAAGAAGGCGTGGCGGGTCGCGGTCTCCGCGGTGAAGGCGGTCGGCAGCGCGATCAGCTCGGCGGCGAGCTGGATCTACCACAAGGCCAGGTCGGCCGTGAGCTGGGTCACGCAGAAGGTGTCCGCGGCGGTCAGCTGGGTCACGAGCAAGGCGTCATCGGCGGCCCAGTCGGCGGCGGCCTGGGCCCGGGAGAAGGCCGCGGCGGCCAAACGCGAAGCGGTGGCCCGGGCGAAGGCCATCACCAAGAAGGCCAAGCAGGCCGTCTCCTACGCCATCCAGCACAGCCCGCTCCCGGAGCTGGCGGCGGCGGTGAAACCCCTCATCTCGGTGACCAAGGACATCGTGTCCGCGGCGGCGAACCTGCCCGCCGCGGTGGTCTCCACCGCCCGCAACGTCATCGCGGACGCGGCGCAGGCCGCCACGGACCTGCGCGACGCGGTGGTCGCGGCGGCCGGCGAGGTCGTGGAGACGGTGTCCAGCGCGGTCGAGGCCGCCACCGAGTTCGCCCGCGCCGTCGCCCCGATCGTCAGGGACGGCCTGAAGGCCGGCCTGGAGATCGCGGCCGAGGCATCCGGCTTCAACGACTTCAAGAACTGCCTCACCAAGGGCGACATGGAGGCCTGCGCCTGGGCCGCGGCCACGGTGGCCGGCCTCGCCCTGGGCGGCGCCGGAGCGGGCGTGGTCCGCGCGGCCAAAGCGGGCCGGATGGCGACCAAGGCCGCGAAGTACGCGGACAGGATCTCCGAAGCCGCGGACAAGCTGGACACGGCCGTGGAGTACGCGTCCTGCGCCTCGGACGTGGCCGGCCTCGCGGCCTCGGCCAACAGCTTCGTCGAAGGCACACCGGTGCTGATGGCGGACGGCAGCCACCAACCCATCGAGGACGTCGACGTCGGCGACGAGGTGCAGGCCACCGACCCGACCACGGGCGAGACCTCCTCGGAACAGGTCACCGCCACCATCACCGGCAGCGGCGAGAAGCACCTGGTCGACCTGACCATCGACACCGACGGCCCGGCCGGCCACGCGACCACCGACCTCACGGCGACAGAGGGCCACCCCTTCTGGGTCCCCGACCTGAAGGAATGGCTCGACGCCGGCGACCTGAAGCCCGGCCAGTGGCTGAGCACCGGCTCAGGCACCAAGGTCGAACTGACAGCGGTACGGGCCTGGACCCAGAGCACCACGGTCCACAACCTGACCGTGGACCGGGCGCACACGTTCTTCGCGGGGGCGGGGGCTGCGCCGGTACTGGTGCACAACTGCCCTGCAGGTGGCGATGACGCTGCTGAAGAGATGCTTCGGATGCGGCACTACACGAATGCGCGGGGCAAGGCAGGAATTGTCCAGAGCGGGGTCATCAGAGCGAGTGACCAGAATAAGGTCTTCCTCGTCCCGGCCAAGGGGAAGCCGCTGAGTCCCCGTGACGCGGAGGCCAAGCTGGGGATCGGGCGCGGCAGGGGTAACAGTGTGCTCGAATTCGATGTCCCGGCCGGCCGGGTCAAATCGCGGTATAATTCAACGATGGGTATCACCGAATGGGTCGCAGATGGTGATCTCCCGGTCAAAAACATTCGAGTAAAAAGGTGACAGGCGTGACTCAGAGTATCTCGGTGGAACTGGCAGGATTCACTGACTTGTTCCGGGATCTGGAGGATTACGTGGTGTCTCTGGATCGGGTGCTGTCGCGTGTCGGGGCAGGAGAAGATCCCCGTATCCTCCTGGAGTACGTGGTGGAGTACGGCCTCCCTGCGCGACTTGCCCGAGCCCGTGAATTTGTGGGTGACTCTCTGGAAAGCGTCATCGGCGCAGAGGCTTTGGAGGAGATCGCCGAACAGGTCGAGGGGTACAGAGACAAGAAGTGAAGTGGCGCGATAGCCACGCTGGAATTTTCACGAGGCTCAAGAGGCCCATTAGCCGCAGGGCTGGTGGGCCTCTGCTGGCTTCCGCCTCGGGATCTGGTGAGTGTGGGGGGATCATTGGGGCTGGCCACGCGACCCATTCGCGCCGCGAAATTCTCCGCGTCCGCTGTTCCCCTCGGCCGGTACAGCGCGGGCAGGTGCAGGGCGGGTACCGGCCGAAGAGTTCAGGCAGCGAGTCGGGGGTCACCGTACGTTTCCCCCCCGCACCTGGGTACGCGCGCCGGTTCGCGGATCGATCCGGTAGACCCGGATGGTCATGGCCACCACCGGCCCCCACCGATCCGCGCGAGCCGGTAGGCGCCCCACAGTTCCCGTCCCGTGTCACACCCTTCCGCGACCGTGGCCACCCGCTTGCAGACCTCGCGGCGGGGGATCTGACAACCTGTGACACGGAGTCGATCTTGTCGAAACGTTCGGTGAGCATTACGGGCACGCGCAGCACCGAGCATCGCGGCCTCACCGAGTACGCCGCTCTGTTCGGCGAATACCTCGGCCCCTTCGCGAACGGTGCCCACTTCTACCTCGGCGGCGCGAAAGGCATCGACTCCCTCGCCCTGCTCTGGCTGGCCCGCAACACCGAGGCCGGCCTGACCGTGGTCGTTCCCGGCACCGTGGACCAGCAGCCCACGCGGGCACGGCAGGCCGTCGCCCAGGTACGCGACCGCGTCACAGAGGTGGTCCAGCTCCGAGCCCCGGAGCTGAGTACGGCCTCGTACCACGCACGGAACCGGTGGATGGTCGACCACAGCACGATGACCATCGGCTTCCCACGGGCCGGGCAGACGCAGTCGGGAACGTGGCAGACGTTGACGTACACACACGATGAGGGGAAGCCTCACCTGGTCGTGCCCGTGTAGGCGGCATCCGCCGCACCATGGGGTGATGGAGGACAGGGCCGCAGGGGCGGCCGCACTCAAGGCGCTGCGGAAGCGGCGGGGCTTGTCCCTGGCCGGTCTGGCCCGAGCGTTGATCTCGCGCGCCGCCGAACTGCGCCGGCCCTCGCTCCCGGACGCCGCCGGGGTCGCTCCCGCAGTCGAAGCCGCCCGGCGCCTCCTCGCAGGTCCGGCCCCGGAGCCGCTCGTCGCGCGGCTGCGGACGATCACGGTCGCAGGAACGGCGCTCGCGGGCAGACTGGCGTTCGAGACACGGGACGATTCCGCGGCGCGAGCGCTGTACACCGAGGCCGCCCGGGAGGCCCGTCTGCTCGATGAGCCATGGACGCGGGCCGGGGTTCACATGAGCCACGCGCTCGTCACCCTCTACTCGGCTCAAGGACTCGGCGGTGCCCGGCGCTTGGCCGACCAAGCCGTACGGTCGGTCCGCACCGGGGAGAGCACGCTGGTACGGGCTCGTGCGCACGCCTTGCAGGCCGAACTCGCCGCCCGGGCCGGACAGGACCGCCAAGCGACCGCCGCCCTCGGGCTGGCCTGGTACGACATGGACGCCGACCACGCCGGAGACCCCCTGCCCACAGCCTTCTCGGCGGCACACCTGCGTGGCTTCGAAGGCGTCTGCGAACTGTGTGCAGGTGACCCGGCGGCGGCACACGACCGGTTCGCCCAGGCGGCCGGCGCGCTGGTCACACCCCGGGAGCGGGTACAGCGCGCGATCATCACCACTGACCAGGCGTTGGCACGGGTCCGGCTCGGCGAGCCACAGGCGGCGGCCGAACTCCTGCACGAGTGCGTGGCCGCCGCCATCGGCACCGGCGGCCGGGTGCCGGCGCTCCGACTACGGCGGGCGCGGCAGGAGCTGAGACCCTGGCGCCGGGAGGAATGGGCGGCAGACCTGGACGATCACCTGATGGACGTACTCGGGACGTAGGGGAAGCGCTTGTCGCGCGCGAGGCCGGCGACCTGACGAGGGGCGCACGAACTACCTCGGGTGAGGGTCGAACTTCCCGATGGGCGGAGGACAGACTCGGCCGGTGGCTTGTGAAGTACCCGCCGTCCCGCGGTCCCTGTGCCGGTGCCTGCACACCGAGGCCGGCCGGCAGGGCATCAGGCACTGAAAGGGCATGACATGAGCGCGGAGTACCAGCGGATCAACCGGTTCGGTTTCGCGGAGTACGACGACATGGCCGGCCTCGTCCGGGAGGCGGACCTGCCGGCCCTCGTGGAGACGCTCCGCCGGATCGTGGCGCTGGTGCTCGCCGAGGACGAGACCGGCCTCGCCGAGGTGATGTCGATGGAGGCGCAGGCCGACTTCGCCGTGCCGCTCGGCATGGCCGCCGAGATGCTCGAAGACGGCGGGTACTCGGACGGGGAACTGGTCTCGGCGGCCTGCACCGTGCGGTGTTCCGCCGAGCGGCACACGACGGAGTTCCCGCGGGAGCTGACCGACCTCCTGCTGCGGCTCCCGCGCTGAGCCACGCGGGGCCGAACGTTTCCGTGCCGAACTCCGTCATGGTCGCGAACCGACCTGACGAAGCGAGGAGCCCCACCGATGCGACGACGTGCCTGGACCCTGGCATCGGCCCTCACGGCCGTTGCCTTCCTGGCGGCGGCCGCCGCCTGCACGGTGCCGGGCGGAGGTGGCGGCGAGGCCGCGGCTTCCTGCGCGATCACCGCCACCTACGGAGGCCGCACCTACACGGACGTGGGCGACATCGACTTCACCTTGGGCGCCGCCCTCGGCCCCGCGGAGTTCCCGCCCTGCGCCGACACCCCGAACGACCCCGGCACCACGGTGGGCCGTGAACCGACCAGGGCGTACGCCGTCGAGGGCGTGGATCCACGGGTGGCCATCGCGGTGCGGTGGGACGAGGACGAACCCGTTCTGCTCGCGGTGCGTTCCGACGACGGCGTGCCGCCGGAGATCGAGGATCTCGCCCGGCTGGACTGACCCGACGGCGAGCGCCCCGGCCGGCGGCCCCGTCGGGAGGGTCGGCCGACGACGGACTCGCGGGCCCGCGGCGGTGCCTCACGTCCCGGCGAATCGTTGGTCGAATGGGTTGGCCAGAGCCCGTCCACTGCCTACCATCGATCACCGCAAGACCTTGTGCACCGTCGCACAATCTCCACCGGGAGGTCCCCTTGCACCGCCGCCGTCGCTCCGCGCTCGTCCTCACCGCCGCGCTCGCCGCGGCGGCACCGCTCCTCACCGCCTGCGGCAACGACGCGCACCCCGGCGCGGCGGCCGTCGTGGACGGCCGGCGGATCACCGTCGCCCAACTGGAGGACCGCGTCGGCGAGGTACGCGCCGCCCAGCGTGCCGCCGTCGCGGACGACGCCCAGTACGCGCAGGCCATCAACCGCAGCGGCTCCCTCACCCGCGACACCCTGCACAGCATGGTGCTCGACCAGGTGCTGCACCGCGCCGCCGGAGACGCGGGCGTGAGCGTCACCCGCAAGGAACTGCAGCGGATGCGGGCCGGGCTGGAGCAGCAGGCCGGCGGGGCCAAGGCGCTGGAGACGGTCTGGCTCCAGCAGTACGGCATCCCCCCGGAGCGTCTGGAGGACAACCTCCGCCTCCAGGTGGAGGCGCAGAAGCTCGCCGAGCGCCTCGGCACCGACACCGGCCAGCCCGCCTTCTGGAAGGCCCTGTCCGAGACCTCCGCCGACCTGGACATCGACCTCAACCCGCGCTACGGCAAGTGGGATGTGGAGAAGAGCAGCCGCGTCGACGCGAAGACGCCGTGGGTGCGGGAGATCACGGCGGCCGGGACGCAGCAGACGGCGTGATCGCCGGGCACCTCCGGGCGGCCTGCGGACCACGCGGCCGCTGTGGACACCGGGGCCGCTGTGGACAACGCGGCCACCGCGGCCCGGCCGCCTGTGGACAACTCGTGGTGCGGTCCGTGCCGTGCGTTACGTTCGGAGAGTGAACGCCACGCACTCCGAAGCCGCCCCCGCCCAGGCCCCCGCCGAGGGCCGCATCGTCCTGCTCACCACCAGCCACCGCGTCGCCCCCGGCCTGCTGTCCTGGCCGGCCTGGCAGGCGCTGCGCGCGGCCGACCTGGTGCTCTGCGCCGACGGTGCCCACCCCCAGCTCCCCTACCTGCGCGAGGCCGGGATACGGGTCGAGGAGAGTGCCCCCGCCGCCGAACAGCTCCTCGACGCCTGCGCCGGCGGACGCACGGCCGTGGTCGTGGCGACCGGGGAGGGCGAGCCGGCCCTGACCGACGGACTGGCCCGCCTCGCCGGCTCCGGCCGCGTCGCGATGCCGGAGCTGGAACTGCTGCCCGCCTCCTACGACCTGCCCGGCGCCCGCCTCCTCGACCTCGTCCAGGTCATGGACCGCATCCGCGTCGAGTGCCCCTGGTCCTCGCGGCGCACCCACGAGGGGCTGGCGAAGTACACCATCGAGGAGGCGTACGAACTGGTGGAGGCCATCGAGGACGGCGACCGCGACGAACTGCGCGAGGAACTCGGCGACGTGCTCCTCCAGGTCGTCTTCCACTCCCGCATCGCCGAGGAGCATCCCGAGGCCCCCTTCTCGGTCGACGACGTCGCGGCGACCCTCGTCACCAAGCTCGTCCACCGCCACCCGCACGTCTTCGGGGACGCGACCGCGGCCACCCCCGAGGAGGTGAGGGAGCACTGGCTGCGCACCAAGCAGACAGAGAAGCGGCGCACCTCCGTCACCGAGGGCGTCCCCCTCGGCCAGCCCGGCCTCGCCCTCGCCGCGAAGCTCGCCTCCCGGGTGCGCACGGCCGGGCTGGACGTCCCGCTGCCCCGCGCCGAGGGCCTCGGCTACGAACTGCTGGCACTGGCGGTACGCGCCGAGGCGGACGGCGTGGACCCGGAAGCGGCCCTGCGGGCGGCGGCCCGCGCCTACCGGGACGCGATCCGCCGGACCGAGGGCGGCGGCGAGACGGACACCGATGCCGATGCCGATGCCGATGCCGAGGCCGAGGAGGGCTGAGCGACCCGGGGGACCCGTAGCCGGGGGAGGCGCCCCGGATACGGTCGGGGCGTGACCGAGCAAGCCGAGCCCCGCCGCACCCCCGCACCCGCCCCCGCACTCACCCCCACCCCCACCCCTGCCGCCTCCGAGGCCCCCGCCGGCCCCGAGCTGTTCACCTGGGAGTTCGCGAGCGACCCCTACCCCGCCTACGCCTGGTTGCGCGAGCACGCCCCCGTGCACCGCACGAGGCTGCCCAGCGGGGTGGAGGCGTGGCTGGTCACCCGGTACGCCGACGCCAAGCAGGCCCTCGCCGACCCGCGGCTGTCGAAGAACCCGGCCCACCACGACGAGCCCGCGCACGCCAGGGGCCGGACCGGCATCCCGGGCGAGCGCAAGGCCGAGCTGATGACCCATCTGCTCAACATCGACCCGCCGGACCACACCCGGCTGCGACGGCTGGTCAGCAAGGCGTTCACCCCGCGCCGCGTCGCCGAGTTCACCCCCCGCGTGCGGGAACTCGCCGACGGCCTCATCGACTCCTTCGCCGGACGCGGCGAGGCCGACCTCATCCACGACTTCGCCTTCCCGCTCCCCATCTACGCCATCTGCGACCTGCTCGGCGTCCCGCGCGAGGACCAGGACGACTTCCGGGACTGGGCGGGGATGATGATCCGGCACGGCGGCGGACCCCGCGGCGGTGTCGCCCGGTCGGTGAAGAAGATGCGCGGCTACCTCGCCGACCTCATCCACCGCAAGCGCGCGGCGCTGCCGCCCGAGCCCGGCCCCGCCGAGGACCTCATCTCCGGCCTCATCCGCGCCTCCGACCATGGCGAGCACCTCACCGAGAACGAGGCCGCCGCGATGGCCTTCATCCTGCTCTTCGCCGGTTTCGAGACCACCGTCAACCTCATCGGCAACGGCATGTACGCCCTGCTCACCCACCCCGACCAGCGCGAACGCCTCCAGCGCTCGGTGGCGGCCGGCGAGCGGGAACCGCTGGAGACCGGCGTCGAGGAACTCCTGCGCTTCGACGGCCCGGTCGAGCTGGCCACCTGGCGGTTCGCCACCCGGCCGCTCACCGTCGGCGGGCAGCACATCGCCGCCGGCGACCCGGTCCTCGTCGTGCTCGCCGCCGCCGACCGGGACCCCGAGCGGTTCACCGACCCGGACACCCTGGACCTTTCCCGCCGCGACAACCAGCACCTCGGCTACGGCCACGGCCTCCACTACTGCCTGGGCGCCCCGCTCGCCCGCCTGGAGGGCCAGACCGCGCTGGCCACGCTCCTCACCCGCCTGCCCGACCTGCGGCTCGCGGCCGACCCGGCCGAACTGCGCTGGCGCGGCGGGCTCATCATGCGTGGCCTGCGCACCCTCCCCGTGTCGTTCACACCCGTCGCCTCCCCTTCGGAGAACGACTCGTCACACATGCAAAAGTGACACACCTTCACTTCTGTGATCTCCATGTGATCTACACGGCATGAACTTGTGACTAGTGATCGTATGCCTATACGTTCACGGATCAGCGCGGCGGCCGAGCACCATCGCCGCGCGGACCCCCTGCTGTCACGCGAAAGGTCTCCGCATGCTCTCCGGGAACGGCCGTCACCGTCGCCCCCGCCAGGCTCCGGCCCTGGTCGTCGCTGCCGGAGTCACCGGCTCCGCCATCGCGATCCCGCTCCTGGGGGCCACCGGCGCCCACGCGGCCGACGGCACCACCTGGGACCGCGTCGCCGAATGCGAGACCGGCGGCGCCTGGAGCCAGAACAGCGGCAACGGCTATTACGGCGGTTTGCAGTTGTCCCAGGAGGACTGGGAGAAGTTCGGCGGGCTCGCCTACGCCACCAGCGCCGACCAGGCCAGCCGCGCCCAGCAGGTCAAGGTCGCCGAGAAGATGCTGTCGGCGCGGGGCGTCACCGCCTGGCCGACCTGCGGACCGCTCGCCGGACTGGCCGCCGGGTCGGCGAGCGGCACCACGGGCGACGGGTCGGCCGAATCGGCGGAGGAGACGCCCACCACCGGAACGTCCGGCACCAATGGGTCCGTTCCGTCCGTCAAGTCCTCCGCCAAGTCCTCGGCCAAGTCGTCGGCCGACGAGGAGGACGCGGACGAGACCGGGACCGCGGCCGGGACCGCATCCGGCACCAAGTCCGGTACGAAGACCGGCTCCTCGGCGTCGCCTTCGGCCTCCCCCTCCGAGAAGTCGACGGACAGTGGTGACGAATCGGCCAAGTCCGACACGTCCGCCGAATCCGGCTCAACCGCCGCCGGGACGAGCGGCTCGGCCACCACAAAGCGGGACAGTACCGGCAAGTCCGTACAGGAAACCGGTTCTTCGGCGCTGGCCGACGCCGACGCCGACACCTCCGGGGCCGGACGTCACCGCGGCGGCACCTCGGACGGAAGCGCGACGCGGGACCGTACGGACGGGTCCTCGGGCCGGCACGCCTCCCGCGGCGACTCCACCGCGCGCGCCGCGGCCGACGGGACGTACACCGTGCGCGCCGGCGACAATCTCTGGGCCATCGCCGACTCCCTCGACCTCGCCGGAGGGTGGCGTTCCCTCTACACGGAGAACGAGGAGACGGTGGGCGCCGACCCGGATCACATCGTTCCCGGTCAGAAGCTTGCTGTCGGTGTCGAATCGGGCGAAAAGCAGCGGTAGTTCACTCCATGTTTGGGAATGAATGTCCGTATTGATCTCCGTGAGACATAGATCTCAGAAGCCCTGATCGTCTTTGAAAATGTCCGTGGCGCGTGGCTACGGTCGTGATCGCTCGCCATCGCGGGCCCCGGTGCCGCAACGCCGAATCCTGCCAGCGGCCACCCGGGAACAGTCGTCGCGCAAGCGCCGAAGGCAGGAGCGGGGGACCCAAGGTAAGTGCCGCACCGGGCAGTTGAGCCGGAGCGGCTAGGGGTGGAGCCGAGTTCCGTGAGGAACCCGGCCGGGCAACTCAACCGGCCCGAACCCGACAGCTCACCTCGCAGGCGTCGGTGAGGGGATCAACCATGCTGTTTTCCGGCAAGGGCACGCACCGTCGCCCGTCCAAGGCCAGCCGCGCCATCGCCGTCGCCGGTGTGGCCGGTGTCGCCGTCGCCGCCCCGCTGATGGTGGCCGGCAACGCCTCCGCCGCCACCACCTCCGAGTGGGACACCGTCGCCCAGTGCGAGTCCGGCGGCAACTGGTCCATCAACACCGGCAACGGGTACTACGGCGGCCTGCAGTTCTCCGCCTCCACCTGGGCCGCGTACGGCGGCACCCAGTACGCCGCCACCGCGGACCAGGCCGGCAAGGCCCAGCAGATCCAGGTCGCCGAGAAGGTCCTGGCGGCCCAGGGCAAGGGCGCCTGGCCGAGCTGCGGCACCGGCCTGTCCGGCGCCTCCACCGGCGGCTCCACCGGCAGCCAGGGCGGCGGCTCCGCCACGGGCACCCAGGACAGCGGCCAGTCCCAGAGCCAGTCCCAGCCCCAGAGCCAGCCGCAGAGCCGGAGCACCGGCTCCACCGCCGACCGCTCCACCGAGCAGAAGGCGTCCCGCTCCGCGGAGCGCCCGGTCGCGAAGAAGACCGTCACCACCCCGACCGGCAAGAAGGTCGAGAAGGGTGACGGCGAGTACAAGGTCGTCAAGGGAGACACCCTCAGCTCCATCGCCAAGGAGCGCGACGTGGCCGGCGGCTGGGCCAAGCTGTTCAAGCTGAACGACGACATCGTCGACCAGGCCGACCTGATCTACCCGGGCCAGCAGCTCCACCTGAAGTAGGCCCCCGGACTCCCCGCCCCGGCGCGCGTTCCCCCGTACGCGCCGGGGCGGGGGCATGTCCGGAACCTGGCGGCCACCACACGCCCTGGTTTTGTTCCGTTCGGAAACAATTTACTCTCGGTTCTGTCCAACGGGTGGGTGACCGGCTGGCCGATCACCGCGGGCCGGTTAGGCTCGTCCCGCGGAGCCGTCGCGCTCCGCACACTCACGTCAGACCGAAGCGTCACACCAAAGCGTCACATGGAAGAAGGAGATGCTCGTGCCGTCCATCGACGTCGTCGTAGCCCGGGAAATCCTGGACTCCCGAGGCAACCCCACGGTCGAGGTCGAGGTCGGCCTCGACGACGGCAGCACGGGTCGTGCCGCCGTTCCGTCCGGCGCCTCCACCGGCGCCTTCGAGGCCATCGAGCTGCGTGACGGCGACAGCAGCCGCTACCTCGGCAAGGGTGTCGAGAAGGCCGTCCTCGCCGTCATCGAGCAGATCGGCCCGGAGCTGGTCGGCTACGACGCCACCGAGCAGCGCCTGATCGACCAGGCCATGTTCGACCTGGACGCCACCGACAACAAGGGCTCGCTCGGCGCCAACGCCATCCTCGGCGTCTCCCTCGCCGTCGCCCACGCCGCCTCCGAGGCGAGCGACCTGCCGCTCTTCCGCTACCTGGGCGGCCCCAACGCGCACCTGCTGCCGGTGCCGATGATGAACATCCTGAACGGCGGCTCGCACGCCGACTCCAACGTGGACATCCAGGAGTTCATGATCGCGCCGATCGGCGCGGAGTCCTTCTCCGAGGCGCTGCGCTGGGGCGCCGAGATCTACCACACCCTCAAGAAGGTGCTGAAGGGCAAGGGCCTGGCCACCGGCCTCGGCGACGAGGGCGGCTTCGCCCCGAACCTCGGCTCCAACCGCGAGGCCCTCGACCTCATCCTGGAGGCGATCAAGGAAGCCGGTTACACCCCCGGCGAGCAGATCGGCCTCGCCCTCGACGTCGCCGCCTCCGAGTTCTACAAGGACGGCGTCTACAGCTTCGAGGGCAAGGAGCGCACCGCCGCCGAGATGACCGAGTACTACGCGGAGCTGGTCGACGCGTACCCGCTCGTCTCCATCGAGGACCCGCTGTTCGAGGACGACTGGGAGGGCTGGAAGACCATCACCGACAAGCTCGGTGACAAGGTCCAGCTCGTCGGCGACGACCTGTTCGTCACCAACCCCGAGCGTCTGGCCCGCGGCATCGAGGAGGGCGCCGCCAACGCCCTGCTGGTCAAGGTCAACCAGATCGGCTCGCTCACCGAGACGCTGGACGCCGTCGAGCTGGCCCAGCGCAGCGGCTTCAAGTGCATGATGTCCCACCGCTCCGGCGAGACCGAGGACGTCACCATCGCCGACCTCGCCGTCGCCACCAACTGCGGCCAGATCAAGACCGGCGCCCCGGCCCGCTCCGAGCGCGTCGCCAAGTACAACCAGCTCCTGCGCATCGAGGAGATCCTGGACGACGCCGCGGTGTACGCCGGCCGCAGCGCCTTCCCCCGGTTCCGTTCCGCGAACCAGTAGGCACCGCCGGGGCGGAGCACCGCCCGGCAGGCAGCGTCGTACGTACGTCCCCGTACCCGGTCCCGTACCGTGTGCGGGGACGTACGCACGTATGAGGCCGTGAAGACGGTGAACGGGAGGCGCGGCACATGGCGGTCAAGGACCGGGACCGTTTCTCCACCACGACCCGGATCCGGGCGCTCGGCGAGCAGACCGCGGCCCGGGTCTACCGCTCGCAGACCAAGCGCCAGGCCCGGCGCTCCCGGCTGACCGGCCGCGCCGCGCTGCTCGCGATGGTGATCTGCTCGCTCGTCGTGGCGCTCGCCTACCCGATCCGGCAGTACATCGCCCAGCGGGACGGGATCGCCGACCTGCAGCGGGAGAAGCAGCAGGCCAGGCAGCGGGTCGAGAAGCTGCGCGACCTCAAGGCGCGCTGGCAGGACGACGCCTACGCCGAACAGCAGATCCGGCTGCGGCTGCACTATGTGAGGCCGGGCGAGACCGGGTTCATCGTCGTCGACCCGGGCACCGCCGAGCAGTCCCGCGCCGGACTGCGCGCCGCCGACCGCCCCTGGTACCGCAACGTCTTCGACGCGGTCGACAAGGCCGACGCCGCCACCCGCCGCCGGTGAGCCGGACGTCGCCGGGTGAGCCGAACGCCCCCCGTGAACCGAACGCGGCCCGTGAAGCGATGAGGGCAGTGAGGCGATGACGACAGTGATCAGACGCCGCCAGTGAAGCCACGCCGCCAGTGAAGCCACACCGCCAGTGAAACAGCTACGCCACCCGTGAACCGACGACGCCCGTGAACCGACAGAGAGACCTCCAGAAGACAGTCATGGATACGCCCCCGCCGCCCACCCCGCGCACCGAACCCACCGACGCGGACGTCGAGGCGTTCAAGCAGCAGCTCGGGCGCCCGCCCCGCGGACTGCGCGCCATCGCGCACCGGTGCCCGTGCGGACAGCCGGACGTCGTGGAGACCGCCCCGCGGCTGCCCGACGGCACGCCCTTCCCCACGCTGTACTACCTGACGTGCCCGAAGGCCAGCTCGGCGATCGGCACCCTGGAGGCCAACGGGGTGATGAAGGAGATGACCGAGCGGCTCGCCACCGACCCCGAGCTGGCCGCCGCCTACCGCGCCGCGCACGAGGACTACCTCCGGCGCCGCGACGAGATCGAGGAGCTGACGGGCTTCCCGAGCGCGGGCGGCATGCCCGACCGGGTCAAGTGCCTGCATGTGCTCGTCGCCCACTCGCTGGCCGCCGGGCCGGGCGTGAACCCGCTGGGTGACGAGGCGCTGGAGATGCTGCCCGAGTGGTGGGCCAAGGGGACCTGCGTGACGCGGGCCCCGTCGAGCGAGGGAGACGCCCAGTGACCCGTGTCGCCGCCATCGACTGCGGTACGAACTCCATCCGTCTGCTGGTCGCCGACGCCGACCCCGGCACCGGCGAGCTGACCGACCTGGACCGGCGGATGACGATCGTGCGGCTCGGACAGGGCGTCGACCGCACCGGACGGCTCGCCCCCGAGGCGCTGGAGCGGACCTTCGCCGCCTGCCGCGAGTACGCCCAGGTCGTCAAGGACCACGGCGTCGAACGGCTGCGCTTCGTGGCCACCTCCGCCTCCCGGGACGCGGAGAACCGCGACGACTTCGTCCGCGGCGTCCTGGACATCCTCGGCGTCGAACCGGAGGTGATCACCGGTGACCAGGAGGCGGAGTTCTCCTTCACCGGCGCCACCAAGGAACTGACCGGCCGCGCCGACCTGGACCGGCCCTTCCTGGTCGTGGACATCGGCGGCGGCTCGACCGAGTTCGTCGTCGGCGACGACCGGGTGCGCGCCGCCCGCTCCGTGGACATCGGCTGCGTCCGGATGACCGAGCGGCACCTGGTGGCGGACGGGGTGGTCGTCGACCCGCCCACCGAGGAGCGGATCGCGGCGATGCGGGCGGACATCGAGGCGGCCCTCGACCTCGCGCAGGAGAGCGTGCCGCTCGGCGAGGCCCGCACCCTGGTGGGACTCGCCGGATCGGTGACGACCGTGTCGGCGATCGCGCAGGAACTGCCGGTGTACGACTCGGTCGCCATCCACCACTCCCGGGTCTCCCGCGAGCGGGTCCGCGAGATCACCGACCGCCTCCTGCGCTCCACCCACGCCGAACGCGCGGCGATCCCCGCCATGCACCCCGGCCGGGTCGACGTGATCGCGGCCGGCGCCCTGGTCCTGCTCTCCCTCATGGAACGCACCGGCGCCGAGGAGGTCGTCGTCAGCGAACACGACATCCTCGACGGGATCGCCTTCAAGGTGGCGGAGGACATCGAGCACGAGCAGCGGAAGATCGACGGCTGACCCGGGGTGACGCGGGCAGCTCTCGGGCCGCTCCGGAACTCATCCACCGGGGCGGCCCTCGGGCGCTACCGCGCGGCGTTCAGCAGACGGGAGCGCAGGGGCTCGGCCGTCAGAGTGTCGGCCAACTGCCACGAGTGGGCCGTGACCTCTTCTTCTTGCAGCTCGACCAGGTCGGCCGTGGTCCGGAACAGGTACCGGAAGTCGAAGTGCAAGTGTTCCGGCTCGCCCTTGGCGGGGTTCGCCGGAATCGCATGCACGTCGATGTGCAGCGGCAGGTGACCGCCGGGCTCGACACGGTCGGGACTGATCCCGGTTTCTTCCGCCAGTTCACGCTGGGCCGCGGCTACGAGGGTCGTGTCGCTGTCCTCGATGTGGCCGCCGGGCAGCAGCCACTTGCGCAGCGCACGATGTTCGATGGTGAGTACGCGGCCGTCGGGGCGGAGCAGGGCGGCGCCGGCCGTGGTGTGGCCGCGGAACTCCTTTCGTGACGTGATGTTGTCGCCAGCCTGGTCGAGCGTTGCGACGAGCGCGGTCAGAGCGTCTTTCTCGCCGGGGTGCCCGGCGAGGTAGGCGTCGACCGTCTCGCGTACATGCTGTGCCGAGATCTGCATGGCCGCTCCGTTCCTTTATCGATTGAAGTAGCTGAGCCACGTTGCCGCGATGGTTGCCCGATCGTCGGCGCCTACCTCGTGCATACCGGCCCCGAGGCCGCCGCGGGACAGCAACCGGATCGCGGCGAGGATTTCGGACTGCACGAGAAAGATGAAGGGCCCGACGTGGGCGCCGTGCAGGAAGTTGACGGCGTTCCCTCCGTTGAGCAGGTAGAAGTAGTGGCCGGTCGTCGAGTAGCGCGTGACGTGCTCACCCTGGGGCGCCCGCTGGTAGACGCGAGGGAGCGCGGCGAGGTCGAGTTCGTCCTCGGACGAGGTCACGGTCGCGACGTACGCGCCGTTCCGCAGCGTGGCGAAATCCTCGCCCCGCAGGGACACCGCGCCAGTGGCACAGAGCACGAGGCCGGCGCCACGCAGAGCGGTGTCCCGGTCGCGCGCCACGGTGAAGCCCTGCGAGAGGGCCTGTGCCTGCCGCACGGGGTCGACGTCGTACACGGTGACTTGTACGCCTTTGCCGTGCAACAGGCGGGCGATGGACGAGCCGAGCTTGCCGAACCCGATCACCAGTGCGGGGCGGCCGTGCGGGATGTCGCCTCGGCCGCGCATGAGCGCTTCGGCGGAGAACACGACCGACTGCCCCACGAGGAAATCTTCGGGGTCCTTGAGCGGGGACCGGGCGACGGAGACGACGGGGCAAGGCAACTTGTCGCGCTCGGCGTAGCGACGATGCCCGTTCTCGGTGTCCTCGACGACGCCGAGAATCCGCCCGGTGAAGCGGTCGCACAGGGCGTCGATGGTGGGGGCGAAGTAGCCGCCCACGTCGAGCAGTACGACGGCCTCGCCAGGGGCCCGCGATTCGATGTACTCGACCGCGGTGTCCGGGTCCTCGAAGAGCTCGCGCGACAGAGTGTCGCAGGGTGTCAGCTTTTCGACCGCGCGGAGGGTGGCCGAGTCGATGGACTTCGGCTTGGGCAGGACGGCCCGTAGGGCACTGCTTGTGCCTACGGCCTGTACGAACGACGGACGCTCGGGCAGAGACTCCAGCAATGTGCACCAGTGTGCACCAGTGTGCACCGAATCACTCTACGGTGCTGGAGTCTGAACATGGGCCTTGACTCGCTCACTTGGGTGCGGAGGCTTGATGCACATCAGGGCACAGGCCAACAGCCGGAGGCAGCCATGGTTTTACAGTTCATCGGCATTGACCCGGACACAGCACAGAGCGGATCGCCCACGGCCTGGGTCGATCTCGACAACTCCGACATCGTGCTGCAGAGCTACACCGCAGACGATCGGACGCGAACCGAGTGCGGAGAGAACACCGCACCCGGCCACGACAGGGGAATCCCCGCCCATGAGACGGTGATCCGGGTCCCTGTGCACCTTGTGCCGCTATTGAGGGAGGCTTGCGATGCCGCAGAACGACGAGCTGCGCTTCAACGACCTGCTCGAAGCCGCGCGGCACTCAGCGGTGCATCTGGAGATGCGCGACGTGTACGGCGTCGGTGACGAGTCCGCGGATTTTGAGCACTGGAAGGCGACGGGCGAACGTGACGTGGACCCTGGTTCCGCCTACTGGGCGCCCTGGGTCGACCTGATCGCGCGGGCAAGGGCGCGCGGAGTCGAGGTGCGACGCGCCCGCATCGTGTCCGAACCCGTCACTGACTACATCCGCTACGAGCACGAGGCGACCGGCGTCAACGTGCATGCGGGCGAAGAGGTCCGATGGCTACCGCGCCGCCTGGCCTGCGACCTCATGGTGCCCGGTTGCGACCTGTGGATCTTCGACGGTGCTCGCGTCTTGTTCAACCACTTCACCGGTCTCGGAGAGTGGGCCGACCCGCCCCTCGAACTGCGGACCGAGCCGCACCTCGTGAAACAGTGCGTAGACGCGTTCGAAGCAGTATGGGTCCGCGCGGCCCCGCACGATCAGTACGAGATCCTCTGACAGGAAGTACCGGACAGGCCGGCTCATGCCCATATCTCCGTCCTCCTCGGCCCAAGCCGCCCGCGAGGGCGTCGCGGGCCGACTGCGAGACCTTCGTAAGGACGCCGGTCTGACGGTCGTCGAGCTGGCCGCCGGTTGCGGCTGGCACCATGCCAAGACGTCCCGTATCGAGAACGCCAGAACGCCGCCCTCACCTACCGACATCCGACGGTGGTGCGCTGTCTGCGGGGTGCCGGAGTGCGCTGAGGACCTGGTCGCGGCCTCACTCAATGCGGAGACGCTGTACACCGAGTGGAGCCGGCGGGTTCGTCTTGGCCTGCGGCACCTGCAGAGCAGCTACATACAGTTGTTCCGGGCCACGCGGCTCTTCCGGGTCTACTCACCGACGCTGGTCCCCGGCCTGCTCCAGACCGAGGGCTACGCGCGCGCTCTGCTCAGCAGCAACGCACGGTTGCTCGACGTACCGGACGACGCCGATCAGGCAGCGGCCGCACGGCTCGAACGATCTCAAATCATTCACGAGCAGGGGCGCCGATTCGTCCTCTTGATGGAAGAGGGTTCCCTCTATTACCAGTTGGGTGACCAGGACGCGATGGCCGCACAATTGGGTTACCTCCTGACGGCCGGCGCGCTTCCCTCGGTGTCGCTCGGCGTCATCCCCAGGGCGAATCCCGAACGGGCCCTGTGGGCACCGGAGGTGTTCCACATCTACGATGACGCCCTCGTGTCGGTCGAGTTGCTGTCGGCGCAGGTGAACGTCACGCAGCCGTCGGAGATCGCCCTGTACCTCAAGGCGTTCGAGCAGTTGCGCGGCATGGCGGTGTACGGCGCGGACGCTCGCACGCTGATTGTGCGGGCGATCGACGCGTTGCGCTGACGTACTCACAGCCTGCTGAGAGCACGGCGCGCGACTCGGGCGAGGTACGCCTCGACGGCGTTCGGCCCGGCGCCGGGCGGTATGGGGTCGAGGCCGATCGTCAAGCAGACCGGCCCACCCGCTTCGACGTGCCTACGCCACCCCGGGCCGGGGGACCGGGAACCGCATGAAGAAGTGGGGATGCCCGTAGTCGAGGGCGACGTAGGGCCCGCGAATGATCAGGCGGGCGCCAATGATCGGCACACGCTCGGCGGCCGGCCGTAACCGCATCGCGTTCACCATGCCCATCAGGCCGGCCTCGGCCGATGCGCACGTCAGGTCAGGGCGCCGCGGTGGTGCGTGGCCGATCAGAACGTATGCCATCGGGTTGGTGAGTCCGCCGGTATGCATCCACGTCGACACGGTGCGCCCAGCGGCGAACCCGGGGCCGGGCACGGCCCGGATCATGGGCTGGCCATGGGTCATCGCTCCCACTCCACCCATACGGCTTTGCCGAACGGCCTGTCGTCCGTGCCCCACCGGGCCACCAGTTCGTCGACGATGCGGAGGCCGCGTCCGCGCGCTCGCTCGCCCGACTCCGCCTTTTGGCGTGGGCTTCTGCGCCGCGTGTCGTGCACTTCGTACGGCGCTGCTCGCACTCACCCGCGAGGGAGCGAGGCGCGGGTGGTGGCAGTCGTACCGGGGCGTACTGTCGCCGGCGTACGAGGATCTGATCAGCTTGGAGGCTGAGGCGACGTCGGTCCGCACGTGGCAGATGGGCGTGATCCCGGGTCTGCTCCAGACCGGCGAGTATGCCCGTGAGCTCATGACCTCGATCGGCATGTCGGAAGCGGTGGAGGAAAAGGTCGACGCGCTGGTCGAGGTGCGCCTCGCGCGACAGGTCGTGCTCACCCGTGAGTCTCCGTTGACCCTGTGGGCGATCATCGCTGAGGGCGCCTTGCGTACGCGGTGCGTCGGCGAGGACGTCATGCGCGACCAACTCGGACGCCTGCTCAACCGTGGACGCCGGCCGAACGTGACGATTCAGGTGTTGCCGTCGGACTCCCCGCCCCACGTCGGGCAGATGGGTTCGTACTCGGTCCTCGGGTTCGAGAACTACGCCGACCTCGACGTGGTGCATGTGGAGAGCTTGACCTCTGCTCTGTATGTCGAGGACGGCGAGCAGGTCGGCATGTACCGGGACGCGTTCGAGCGACTTCGCGCGGCGGCGCTGTCGGTCGAGCAGTCCGCAGAACGCATCGAACAGATATGGGATGAACATGGCCCACGTTGAGGACTCGTCGACCCTGCCCGTCACATGGTGGAAGTCGTCAGCCAGCGGTACGCAGTCCGACTGCGTCGAGTGCGGCATCGTTGACGGAGAGACGGTCGCGGTGCGGGACAGCAAGAGCATGTCCGGGCCCGCGCTCCTGCTCTCGCGCGCGAGTCTGGTCAGTCTGGTGACCGGCATCCGGACGGGTGAGTTCGAGGCGTAGGCCGGCTGTCAGAACGCGAAGCCCCCCCCGCCACGGCCAGGCGCGGCTGTGGCGGGGGCGCTGTGTCAACGGCGGGAGCGCCTCAGTCATTGAGCGGGGCTTTTGACGCAGACCAGCGGATCTCCCCGAACCAGCCCAGGCGCGTCGAGCAGAGCGGTGCAGGATCCGCGTCGCAGTGATCGGTCGACCCGATCGCCGGTCACTCCGGCCCGAGGTCCGGGACCGTGTCGGCGGGCGGGGCAGGGTTTGCCTCCGACACCGTGACCGCGATCAGCGCCAGGTCGTCCCCCAGCAGACCCCCCGCGTGCCGGTGCACCAGTGTGGCCTGGGTCTCCACCACGGTCGGCGGGCCCTGGCGCCAGCAGGACCGCAGGCCGTCGAGCGGGGAGTAGAAGACGCCGTCGGCGTCGCGGGCCTCCAGCAGTCCGTCGGTGCACAGGAGCAGTAGGTCGCCGGGGGCGAAGGGGCGGCTCTCGGGGCTCCAGGGGCCCGGGTCCAGCTCGCCCAGTCCGAGCGGCAGCCCGGGGTCCGCCGGCTCCCACTGCTCCACCCCCTCCTCGGTGGCGAGGAAGGCGGGACAGTGGCCGCGGCTCAGCAGGCGGACCTCGCCGCCGGCCGGGGGGAGTTCCACCACGGCGGCGGTGATGAACTGCTCGCCCGGCGACGCGCCCCCGGCCCGCACGGCGGCCAGGTCCCGGGTGTGGCGGGCCACCGCCTCGTCCAGGTGGTGGGCGAGCAGCGGCAGCGTCGAGGTGTGGTGCGCCGCCTCCCGGAAGCTGCCCACCAGCGCCGCGACGGCCGGGATCGCGTCCAGCCCCTTGCCGCGTACGTCGCCGATGAGCACCCGCATTCCGTACGGGGTCTCCTCGGCCGCGTACAGGTCGCCGCCCACGGCCGCCGCGTGGGAGGCCGCCTCGTACCGTACGGCGATCCAGGTGCGGCCGAACCAGGCCCGTACCGGCGGCAGCACGGCCCGCTGGGCGTACTCCGCGGCCCGCCGGGTGTCCCGCAGCCGCCGGTCCAGGAAGAGCCGGAGCTGGCAGAGCGGGACGGTGGCCAGGACCAGCGCGAGCAGGGCGAAGTAGTCGATGACGGCGGGTCCGCCCTGGGCGGGCAGGTGCCGCAGGAGCAGGAAGACCAGGCCGGCGCTGCTGTTGACGGCCGTGAGCAGCAGCACCCCCGCGAGCGGGTACACGCAGGCCGCCGTCATCGAGCTGAGGATCAGCAGCGCGTTGCCGCTCACCCCCGGCGGGGTGAGGAAGTCCGTGACGAAGGCCAGCGCGGTCAGCGCCGGGGGCGTCCAGGACGCCCAGCCCGGCAGTGCGAGCGGCTCCCGCTCCGGGACGTGGGACAGCAGCCCCGTCGTGCGGCGGTGCGGACTCATGCCACCCCTCTCTGGGTGCGGGCTGCGTGCGGGCCGGTTCGTGCGCGGGTCCGCCGGGACAAAGGTAATGAAAGGGGTGGCCGGGGAGGCGGTGACGGCTCCGTGCCGAGCGGTCGACGGCCACCGCGCGGCTCGACCAATGAGCAGGTCGGGGAACGTATGAGCGGCCCGGAGGGGGTCGCGGGGCGCCGTCGGGGGATCTTCGGACGGCCCGCGCGGAAAACTTCGTGAAGTTCTTCACAAGAGATTGGGCCGCCGCGGACGACAAACGGCGCCGCGTTGACCCTTTTGAGGTCTCAACTGCCCTTTGAACACGTTCAGGAGGGGGCCGTGCGGAGCGCTTCCGGCGACCGTGGACGAGGGCGGTCCGACGCCGCGGAGCGGTCGGATGGGCAGCTCACGCGGCATTGACAACGGCGTGCACCGCACCGTGGTTCCCGCTCCGCACCATGACCTCGGTCACGCGAGCGGAGGAGTGTAACACGACCCTTACAGGAGCTTGTGAAGGGGCGCACGAACGACCCCCCTGGGGCGGGTGGATACTCGATCCCATGAGCACCACGGAGCGTCCCAGGATCCTCGTAGTAGGCGGTGGGTACGTAGGCCTGTACGCGGCTCGACGCATTCAGAAGAAGATGCGTTACGGAGAGGCGACCGTCACGGTCGTCGACCCCCGGTCGTACATGACCTACCAGCCCTTCCTCCCCGAAACCGCCGCCGGCAACATCTCCCCGCGGCACGTCGTCGTCCCCCTGCGACGCGTGCTCCCCAAGGCGGAGGTCCTCACCGGCCGGGTCACCACCATCGACCAGGACCGCAAGGTCGCCACGATCGCCCCCCTCACGGGCGAGGCGTACGAGCTGCCCTTCGACTACCTGGTGATCGCGATGGGCGCGGTCTCCCGCACCTTCCCGATCCCCGGCCTCGCCGAGCAGGGCATCGGCATGAAGGGTGTGGAGGAGGCCATCGGCCTGCGCAACCACGTCCTGGAGCAGCTCGACAAGGCCGACTCCACCACGGACGAGGAGATCCGCCGCAAGGCGCTCACCTTCGTCTTCATCGGCGGCGGGTTCGCCGGTGCGGAGACCGTCGGTGAGGTCGAGGACATGGCCCGGGACGCGGCCAAGTACTACACGAACGTCTCCCGCGAGGACATGCGGTTCATCCTCGTCGACGCCGCCGACAAGATCCTCCCCGAGGTGGGTCCGAAGCTCGGCACGTACGGCAAGGAGCACCTTGAGGGCCGCGGCGTCGAGATCTACCTCTCGACCTCCATGGACTCCTGCGTCGACGGCCACGTCGTGCTGAAGAACGGCCTGGAGGTCGACTCCAGCACCATCGTGTGGACCGCGGGCGTCAAGCCCAACCCGGCGCTGACCCGCTTCGGCCTGCCGCTCGGCCCGCGCGGCCACGTCGACACCGCCGCCACCCTCCAGGTGCAGGGCACCGACTACATCTGGGCCGCGGGCGACAACGCCCAGGTCCCGGACCTGGTCGGCCGCAAGGCCGGCAACCCGAACGCCTGGTGCCCGCCCAACGCCCAGCACGCGCTGCGCCAGGCCAAGGTCCTCGGCGACAACGTCGTCTCCGGCATGCGGGGCTTCCCGCAGAAGGAGTACAGCCACGCCAACAAGGGCGCGGTCGCGGGCCTCGGTCTGCACAAGGGCGTCGCGATGATCGTCATGGGCAAGATGAAGATCAAGCTCAAGGGCCGTCTCGCCTGGTACATGCACCGCGCCTACCACGGCATGGCGATGCCGACGTGGAACCGGAAGGTCCGCGTCTTCGCCGACTGGACGCTCGGCATGTTCCTCAAGCGCGAGGTCGTCTCGCTCGGCGCCGTCGAGACGCCGCGCGAGGAGTTCTACGAGGCCGCCAAGCCGGCCCCGGTCGCCGCCGCGCCGAAGGCCGAGGAGAAGACCGAGAAGGCCGAGGAGAAGGCCAAGGCATCCTGACGGTCATGTCATCCTGACGGTCACGTCATCCTGTCGGCTACGTCATCCTGGTGGCCACGCCGTCCTGACGGCCACCCGTCCTGACCTCAGCAGCCCTCGAAGGGGCCGCCCGCCATCCGTGGTGCGGGCGGCCCCTTCGCCGTGCGCGGACGGTGGCGATCAACTGCGTGCCGTGTACAACTATTTTGCCCAGTCGTAACCCCAATGCGGGACTGCGCGATGTGCCTCCTGGTGTTTACGTGTTCAGGGAACATCCGGTCTTACGGAGGTGTGCGCCATGGCAGACGCCGCACTGCGGCTGAAGAGCCTCGTCGAACAGGTGCTGGGGGTTCCGCTCCCGGTCCGCATCCGCGCTTGGGACGGCTCCGAGGCCGGCCCGCCGGGGGCGCCCACGCTCGTCGTACGCGACCGCCGCGCTCTGCGCCGCTTGCTCTTCAAACCGGGCGAGCTCGGCCTGGCCCGCGCCTGGGTGGCCGGTGAACTGGACATCGAGGGCGACCTCTACGCCGCCCTGGACCAGATCTCCGGGCTGGTCTGGGAACGCGGCGAGGACGCCCGTAGCCTCGCCCAGGCGCTGCGCGATCCCGAGGTGCGCGCCGCCGTCCGCGGCCTGGTCAAGCTGGCCGGACCGCCGCTGCCGCCCGCCCGGCCGGCCGAGGAGATCCGCCGCAGCCGCGGCCACCTGCACACCCGCCGCACCGACAAGCGCGCCATCAGCCACCACTACGACGTCGGCAACGACTTCTACGAGCTGGTCCTCGGCCCCTCCATGGTCTACT
Source organism: Streptomyces ziwulingensis (assembly GCF_039542605.1). Classification (NCBI taxonomy): domain Bacteria; kingdom Bacillati; phylum Actinomycetota; class Actinomycetes; order Kitasatosporales; family Streptomycetaceae; genus Streptomyces; species Streptomyces ziwulingensis. Next base: position 55,618 of record NZ_BAABIG010000034.1, on the reverse strand, counting down.
CCTGCGCCTACTGGCCGGCCCCCGAGGCCGAGGGCGCCACCCTGGAGACCGCCCAGCACGACAAGCTGGAGCTGGTCAGCCGCAAGCTCGCCCTGCGACCGGGCCAGCGCCTGCTCGACGTCGGCTGCGGCTGGGGTTCCATGGCCGTCCACGCCGCCCGCGACCACGGTGTCAGCGTCGTCGGCATCACCCTCTCCCAGGAGCAGGCCGCCTACGCCCGTAAGCGCGTCGCCGACGAGGGGCTCACCGACCGGGTCGAGATCCGCGTCCAGGACTACCGCGACGTCACCGACGGGCCCTTCGACGCGATCTCCTCCATCGGCATGGCCGAGCACGTCGGCGCCGAGAAGTACCTGGAGTACGCCGGCGACCTGTACGCCCTGCTCAAGCCCGGCGGACGGCTGCTCAACCACCAGATCGCCCGCCGCCCGCATCGCGACGAGTCGGCGTACCACGTGGACGCGTTCATCGACGCCTACGTCTTCCCCGACGGCGAACTGGCCCCCGTCGGCACCACCGTCGCCCAGTTGGAGCGCGCCGGGTTCGAGGTGCGCGACGTCGAGGCGATCCGCGAGCACTACGCGCACACCCTGCGCCGCTGGGTCGTCAACCTGGAGGCCGGCTGGGACCGGGCGACGCGGCTCGTCAGCCCCGGGCGCGCCCGCGTCTGGCGGCTGTACATGGCCGCCTCCGCGCTCGCGTTCGAACACAACCGCATCGGCGTCAACCAGGTCCTCGCCGTGAAGACCCCCGAGTCCGGCGGTTCGGGCCTGCCGCTGCGCACCCGCACCTGGAACTGACCCCGCTGCACCGCACGCCTCGGGGCCCCGCCCCCCTCGCAGGGAGCGGGGCCCCGAGTGCCTCGCGCGGCCGCCCGCCGCCCGCCGCCCGCCGCTACTCCGTCTTGATCGCCTGGAGCATGTTGAGGCTCGCCGCGCGGCGGGCCGGCCACAGTGCGGCGAGTACCCCGACCGCCGCGGCCAGCAGCAGGAAGACCGCCATCCGGCCCCACGGCAGGACCAGCTCGTACGTCGGCATCGCCGTCCCGATCAGCTCACCGGCCGCCCAGCCGAAGAACACGCCCAGACCGATGCCGAGCACGCCGCCGAACAGCGCGATCACCAGCGACTCCAGACGAACCATCCGCTTGACGCCCCGGCGTTCCAGGCCGATCGCCCGCAGCATGCCGATCTCCTGGGAGCGCTCGAAGACCGACATGGCCAGCGTGTTGACGACACCGAGCACCGCCACGATCACCGCCATCGCCAGCAGGCCGTAGAGCATGTTCAGCATCAGCGTGAACATCTGGGCGATCTGATGGGAGAGGTCCTGCTTGTCCTGGACCGCGATCGCCGGGTTGCTGCCGAGGGCCTTCTCCAGCTTGTCCTGGACCGTGTCGGAGGCGCCGCCGGACGTCTTGACCAGCACCCGCGTGTCGGCCGGGTCGCTCTGGTGCGGGGCGAGGGCCGCGGTGTCGAGCATGATCCCGCTCAGCAGGTCGTTGCCCTCGTAGACCCCGGCGACCGTCAGCCGCTGCTTCTTCCCGTCCTCGTAGGCGACGGTGAAGGACGTACCCGGCCGCCAGCCGTGCGCGTCGGCGGTGGCGTCGTCCACGACGACGTCCGTGCCGCCCACCCGGAACGAGCCGGAGTCGAGCTTCAGGTCGGTCAGCCCCCCGATGGTGGCGCCGTTCACCCCGGACAGGTACTCGGTCTCGCCCTCGATCCGGGAGAGGGCGTCGCGCAGCGGGCTGAGGGCGGTGACGCCGTCGACCCGTTCCAGTTTCCGGGCGACGTCCGGGGAGAGCGAGTTGCCGTTGGCCATGGAGACCACGTAGTCGGCCTTGATCGAGGCCGAGGCCATCTTGTCGATGGACCGCTGCGCGCTGCCCGCCAGCACCGTCAGGCCGGTGATCAGCGTCAGGCCGATCATCAGCGCCGAGGCGGTGGCGGCGGTGCGGCGCGGGTTGCGCACCGAGTTCTGCCGGGCGAGCCGGCCGGCGACCCCGAAGAGGCGCAGGACCGGGGCCGCGGCGGCGATCAGCGGGCGGGAGAGCAGCGGGGTCAGGACGAACACGCCGACGATCAGCAGCACCGCGCCCAGGACCATCGGGGCCTGCCCGTCGGAGCGGTTCATCGTCGTCGCCACGACGACCACCGCGGCACCGGCCGCCGACAGGAGCGCGCCGAGGGTGTTGCGCAGTACCAGCGACCTGGTCGTCGCCTTGGCGTGCAGGCTGCTCATGGCCGCCACCGGCGGGATCTTCGCCGCCCGGCGGGCCGGCAGCCAGGCCGCCAGCATGGTGATCAGGACACCGACCGCGAGGGCCGCGGCCACCGTGCCCGGTGTGACGACCAGTGGCCCGTCCGGCACCGGCGCGTCCAGGGCGCCCATCAGGACGCGCAGCCCGGCGCCGATGCCGATGCCCGCGAGGAGGCCGGTGACGGCGGCGACCAGGCCGACCGTGAACGCCTCGATCAGCATCGACCGGGTGACCTGCCGGCGGGAGGCGCCGACCGCACGCAGCAGCGCCAGTTCCTTGGTGCGCTGGGCGACCAGCATGGTGAAGGTGTTGGCGATGATGAACGTGCCGACGAAGAGCGCGATGCCGGCGAAGACCAGCAGCCCCTGCCGCATGCCGCTCATCTGGGCGGAGATCAGCTCCGCCTGGTCGTCGGCCAGCTCCTGCCCGGTGGTGGTCTCGACCAGGTTCTTCGGAAGGGCCTCGACCAGTTCGGCCCGCAGGGCGGCCTGGGTGACACCGTCCTTCGCCCGCACGTCGATCTCGTCGTACGTACCGGTGTCGCCGCGCTTACCGCTCCTGCCGGTCTCACCGCTCTTGCCGCCCGCGCCGAACAGCTTCCGCGCGGTCGCGGTGTCGAACAGGGCGAGGCTGCCGCCGGCCGCGACGCTGCCGTCGTCGGTGCGGAACACGCCGCTGATCCGGGGGGTGAGGACCGGCCCGTCGACCGACAGCCGTACGGTGTCGCCGACGCCGTAGCCGGTGCGCTCGGCGGTCCGGGAGTCGATGAGTATCTCGCCCTCGCCCTTCGGGGCGCGGCCGTCGGTCAGCGGGTAGCGGGGGTCGGCGGTGCCCCAGTAATTGCCGCCCTGCGAGCCGAAGCCCTCGCCGACGAGCTTGCCGTCCTTGCCGGCCAGCGCGGTGAAGCCCCGCACGACGCCGATCGCGGAGGCGGCGCCGGGCACCTGCGCGCTCTTCTCCAGCAGGGCGTCGGTCAGCTCGGCCTCCTCGCCGACCTTGTCGCCCCGCGCCTCCCGGTACTTCGGCTGCACGGCGACGTCGACCTGGTCGAAGCCCTTGGCGGAACTGCGCTGGTAGGCACCGGAGATGGTGTTGGTGAAGACCAGGGTGCCGGAGACGAACGCCACGCCGAGCAGCACGGCGAGCACGGTCATCAACAGCCTGGCCTTGTGCGCGAAGACGTTGCGCAAGGCGGTACGGAACATGGGGGTTCTCAGTCCAGACGTACGGCGGAGGGGGAGCGGGGGCGGGGGCGGGGAAGAGGCCCGGCGGGGTGACGCCGGCCAAGGGGGCCAGATCCGGGGTCGGGTCCGGGTCCGGGGCTGGGTCCGGAGCCCGGGGACCAGTGCGTCAGCTCGTACGGACCTTGGTGTCGAACCGCTTCATGCGGTCCAGGACGCTGTCCGCCGTCGGCCCGTACAGCTCGTCGACGATCCGCCCGTCGGCGAGGAAGACCACCCGGTCCGCGTAGGCCGCCGCCACCGGGTCGTGGGTCACCATCACCACCGTCTGCCCCAGCTCCCGCACGGAGTTGCGCAGGAAGCCCAGTACCTCGGCGCCCGAGCGCGAGTCGAGGTTGCCGGTCGGCTCGTCGCCGAAGACGATGTCCGGCCGGGAGGCCAACGCGCGGGCGACCGCGACGCGTTGCTGCTGGCCGCCGGAGAGCTGCGAGGGCCGGTGGCCGAGCCGGTCGGACAGCCCCACCATCCCGATCACGGTCTGGAGCCACTCCTTGTCCGGCTTGCGGCCCGCGATGTCCATCGGCAGCGTGATGTTCTCCAGGGCCGTCAGGGTCGGCAGCAGGTTGAACGCCTGGAAGATGAAGCCGATCTTGTCCCGGCGCAACCGGGTGAGCTGCTTGTCCTTGAGGGAGCCCAGCTCGGTGTCACCGATGCGGACGGACCCGGAGGAGAAGGTGTCCAGCCCGGCCACACAGTGCATCAGCGTGGACTTGCCGGAGCCGGAGGGGCCCATGATCGCGGTGAACTGGGCGCGCGGGAAGTCGACGGAGACCCGGTCCAGGGCGACCACCTGTGTCTCGCCCTGACCGTAGATCTTCGACAGCTCCGTGGCCCGCGCGGCCACGGTGGCGGTGGACCGGTCGGCGAGGGGTGCGGTGGTCATGGGAGAGGCGCTCCTGTCGGACGAGGGGGGTGCTACGAGAGGGGTCTACGAGGGGGGCTACGAGGGGGGTGCTGTCTTGCCCGGTCCATCGTTCCGGCCGCGGGGCGCGGTGTAGTCAGCCGTTGCTCCGGTTGTGAGGGGCGACTCGGGTCGGACGGGGCGGTCCCGTGTCATACCTGGGGATGAGGGCGGACCCTGCCTCCGACGCGGTGGTCCGGGGGCGGGGCCGGGGTGCGTAGAGAACCGGTGGAGCGACCTCGTTCGTACGGTGAAATTCCGTCATTCCGTATACGCGGTGGACACTCGCCCGCAAGGCTGTTGGCAGGTGCGGACCACGACCGCAGGTTGCTGATGCTCACTCAGACATCAATAAAATAAGACAACATCGCACCGCCCGCCGCTGTTCGGGGGACGCCTCCCGATAGGGTCGGGGCCTGGACGCGGCGCCCTTGGCCTGCCCGGATGGTGGAATGCAGACACGGCGAGCTTAAACCTCGCTGCCCCTTCGCGGGCGTGCCGGTTCGAGTCCGGCTCCGGGCACCTTCTCGTTCACCGACGCCGACCCGCGGAAGCGGTTGGGCGGCGTCGTACCCGCAGTACCGGGGACGGTCTCTGACAGTGAGGTCGGGCAGGGTCTAGGCCAGCGGCGGGCGGACCATACAGTCGTACAGGGGAGCTTCCTCCCCGGGCCGCGACGTCCCGACCCGGCCGTACCCCCAAGCCAGGTACGCGGCGGTGCGGGCTCGGCCTCGGGCTCGGGCCGGACGGTCAGGGTGACCCGCTCGGTGCGGACGCCGTCGAGAAGGAGGTCGTGGAGCGCACAGGCGATGCCACGTCGGCGCCACGGCTCGCGGACAGCCAACTCGATGATCACGAAGGTGCGTCGGCCGTCCTCGCGGGCGACGTCTTCGGGGATCTTCATGTCCTGGAGGTTGTCCCACCATCGGGTGTCGGCCGCGAGGAGGTAGCCGTAGGTGAAGCCGACCACTTCGTGCCCGCTGCGTGCCAGGACCAGGCGCATCCCGGGGCGCCGGGCCTGTACGGCGTAGTGCTCGACGAAGTCGGCGACCTCGCGTGGACCCTCGCGGTACGGCGGCTCGACGTAGACCTCCTCGTAGGCCGAGACGAACGAGGCGAGTTCGGTTGCGGCCTCCGGGCCCTCGTAGCGGGGGTAGGTCACCGCGGACGTCATGCGATTCCCCTCTCCTGGACGTACTCGGTCAGCTCGGCGGCGGCGTCCCGAGCGCTGATGGCGTCGGCTCCGCCGAGGAGGTCGACCACCTCGGTCAGCCGACGCAGTACCCGGCCCGACTCGACCTCGTCCAGGTGCTTGAGACTGGCGACGGCCTGTGCGCCGCCCTCGTCGACTTCCCCCGCGTTGACGAGGCTGCGCGCGAGAGTCAGCCGGTACAGGGCCCGGTTGCGGCCGTAGGTCCGATCTAAGTGGTCGAGAGCGGCCCGGAGGAAGACGACCGCCCGCCCGTGATGGCCCGACTCGGTGTGGAGGAGACCCTGCGCGTAGTCGAGTTCCGGGTGACCGTGGAAGGCTGCCCAGTCCGGGGAGGGGCGTCCGCGGCCGTCGCGCTCGACCAGGCGCATCGACTCGGAGAGGCGGCGCGCGCCGGCGTCGTCTCGCATGAGGGACAGCGCGCGCGCCTCGCGGGAGGCGATGAGCGACTGGAGCACCGGCGATCCCGTCGGTGCACGGAGGTGCCTTCCTGTGCGAGGAGTGCTGTGCTCCTCACGGTGGCACCGGGCGGAGGGCTGAGGAACCCGAGCTCGACGGGGTCGATTCCGAACCTCGCGTGAAGGACGCGCCATGTCCGGGCGCGCGGGGTGGGAGGCGGACTTTCCCGCATCCATCGGCGGACGTGGCGGGTGGTCACGGTGATCGGCTCGTCGAGGAGTTGACCTCGTCGACACCGCGGCTCTCGTCGTCACGGAACTGGTCGCCAACACTGTTGGAGCTGGAGGAGAGCTTCACCGTCGACTACAAGCGCACCATCGACGCCACGGTGGACACCGTCGCGGCGATGGCCAATACCTGCGGTGGCCTCGTCCTGATCGGAGTGGACGCCCGGGCGCAGGACAAGAACCTGCCCGGCGTTCTGGTGGGCGTCCGGCCGATGGACAAGGACCGTCTCGTCACCAAGATGGCCACCACGCTCGACCCGCCATGGTGGACACCCGAGGTCATTCCGGTCACGGTCGACGAGTACCTGCTGCTCATAGTGCGAGTCGACCCCGACACCGCACCCCGGCCGCTGCTCCACCAGGGCGCGGTCCGCGTGCGGCTCGACGGACGCAACGCGATCGCCGACCGCCGGCTGGTGCAACTGCTGTTCCAGCAGGCCGCCGCCGGCGCGCCGGTGCACGACTACTCCAGCCAACCGCGGTTCGCGCCGGACAAGGGGGGAATCGAGGGCCGTCAGGCCTTCAGTGACCATCTTCCGGATGTGGTGATCCGTGCCGCCACCGCACTGCCCCTGCGTCCGGGTGCCACTCGGCCCAGACTGCACGGGCCGGCGGTCGACACACTGATCCAGGCTCTCCGCACGTCGGACGGTGAAGGAAGGCGTGGACTCAGCCGAAGGATGGAGTTCCTGGCGGAGCAGGTGACTTCGGACGCCCTGCCCAGCGCCTGGGACATCGACCCCGAGCACGGGCACGCGGGGTTCGTCCGGCTCAGCGCGGGGCACGGGCTCCGTCTGGTCCTGCGGACTCCGTACCCAGCCCTGCGCATGGAGTGCACGGCTTCCGTGGCCGGCGGGGGCACGAGCCTCGAAGTCTTCGTCGATCTGTTCTTCTGGCCCAAGGGGGGACCGATCCCAGGTGGTCTATGGGTCCAGGCGTGCTACGAAGCGGTTCGCGCCCTGGTGCACGATGCCCTGCCCGCCCTCACCGAGGCCCTGTTGGGGACAACGGCCCTGCCCACGCCGCCCATCGAACTGCACGTGTCCCCCTGCCCGGCACACAGGCCCTTGGAAGCGCTCGACCTCGGTCTCCTGGGCCGCAGGACCGGAGACGGCGCGCTTCGCCATGGGTCCGACTTCCTCCGCCAGGATCTTGTGGCGGTCGGTGATCTGCCCGCGGCTGTCACGGAGGCACTGCGCAACATCGCGCTGGACTGGCGCTACTTGCACCCGGTGTTCCCGGCCCTGACCGTGACCTACCTCTTCGGCTAGCGCAGAGCGCAGAGCGTGGAACGGGGGCACAGGCGAAGTCGTACGCCTGTGCCCCGAGGTCCGAGGTCCGGAGTCCGGGGGCCGAGGGCCGGGGTCCGGGGAGGGGCGTCCGTCAGCAGGTGCGGCCCGCGTAGTGGGCGCCCTGGATCTTGCCCGCCGCGCCGAGCCAGGTGGTGCCCGGGGCGACGCAGCGCTCGTAGTCGGACGCCTTGGCGACGCGGACCTTGATGACGACGCGGGAACCGTCCGAGGTGCAGTGACGGTAGTAGGCGTCGGAGCCGGTCTTGTAGAAACCGCACGGGGCGGCGGCGCCCGCGGGGGTGGCGGTGACGGCCACCGTGCCCAGGGAGGTGAACACGAGGGCGGTGGCGGCGAGGGTGCTGGTCACCAGACGTCGGATACGCACAAAGGCTCCTTGATCGGGTCAGGGACGGGGTGACGCCGCGGGCACCGGTGCGCGGACCGGGCCTTCGCTGACGACGTCCCGAGGCTCCCACCACCGCACCGGCCCACCGGCGCGAACGGTGTGCGTTCACCCGGAAGAGACGCACAACCGTTGACAGCGGGCGTACGCCGCCGGAAACTCACGTCAGCGAATCAATCAGTGAAAGAAATTTCACCAGGCGAACGCAGTGACTCAGTCACCCCACCGGCAATGACGCCAATCGAAGGGAACGACCGATGCGCACCACCGTCGGCATCATCGGAGCCGGCCCCGCCGGACTCCTGCTCGCCCGGCTGCTCCATCACGCCGGGATCGACTCGGTCGTCCTGGAGAGCCGCGACCGGGAGTACGTCGAGCACCGGCAGCGCGCCGGAATCCTCGAACAGGGGACGGTGGACGTGCTGCGCGCGGCCGGGGCCGCCGACCGTATGGACCGCGAGGGGCTGCCCCACGACGGCATCGAGCTGCGCTTCGGCCGGCGCCGGCACCGCGTGGACTTCCCGGCCCGCACCGGCGGCCGGTCCGTGATGGTCTACGCCCAGACCGAGGTCTGCAAGGACCTCATAGCCCTCCAGCTCAAGGACGGCGGCCCGCTGCTCTTCGAGGCGGAGGCGCTCGCCGTCGAGGGCGCCGAGACCGACCACCCCCGCGTGCGCTTCCGGCACCAGGGCGCCGAGGACGTCCTGGAGTGCGATTACGTCGTCGGCTGCGACGGTTTCTGGGGTGTGGCCCGGGGTGCCGTCCCGGCCGGCCTGAGCCGCACCTTCGAGCGCGGCTACCCCTTCGGCTGGCTCGGCATCCTCGCCGACGTCGCCCCCTCCCACGACGAGCTGGTCTACGCCCGCCACGAGCGCGGCTTCGCCCTGCTCTCCATGCGCTCCCCGTCCGTCTCCCGCCTCTACCTCCAGGTGCCCGAGGGCACGGACGCCCAGGCGTGGAGCGACGAGGAGATCTGGGATGAACTGGAACGCCGCTTCGAGACCGACGACGACTGGACGCTGGCCCGCGGCCCGATCACCCAGAAGTCCGTCACCCCGATGCGCTCCTACGTCCATGAGCCCATGCGGCACGGCCGGCTCTTCCTCGCCGGTGACGCCGCCCACATCGTGCCGCCCACCGGCGCCAAGGGCCTCAACCTCGCCGTCGGCGACGTCGTCACCTTCGCCCGCGCCCTCACCCACCGGCGGGAGACCGGCTCCGAGGAACTGCTCGACGCCTACTCCGCCACCTGCCTGCGCCGGGTCTGGCAGGCCGAGCGGTTCTCCTACGACATGACGACCCTGCTCCACCGCGCCCCCGACGACACCGCCTTCGACGGCCGCCTCCAGCTCGCCCGCCTGGAGCGGATCGCCGCCTCCCGCGCCGCCGAGACCGACCTCGCCGAGGCGTACACCGGCTTCCCCCTGGAATGACGCGGGGGCCTTTCGGCGGCCTCCGCCGTGAGGGGAATCACTGAGGGGCGTAGCGTGTTGCGCATCACGGGTAGGGAAAGATCCTCCCCAGGCACTAGGGTCAATCTTTTGCCGTTCCATTACTCTTGAGCCAAGGCCACTCAGGGTGGCCATGGAGGAGTGAAATGAGGAGCAGAAACCCGGTCTTCTCGCGACGGGGGTTCAGCCGCGACAACGGCTACGCGGGCTTCAACACCGCGCCGCAGGCCGGGGGACCCGCCGTAGCCACGCAGGGCGGACCGCACGCCCAGCAGACCGGCAACCCGTACGCGCAGAATCCCTACGCGCAGAACCCGTACGCACAGGGCGACCTGCAGCACGGCGCGCCGCCGCAGGCCCCGGCCACCACCGGCCGGATGACGATCGACGACGTGGTCCTGCGGACGGGAAGCACGCTCGGCGTGCTCATCGTCACCGCCGCGCTCTCCTGGGCGCTGCTGCCGGTCGACGACGCCAACATCTCGCGGTCGTACGGCATCGCCATCGGCGCCGCCCTGATCGGCATGGTGCTGGCGCTGGTCCAGTCGTTCAAGCGGACGCCCAAGCCGGCGCTGATCCTGACCTACGCGGCGTTCGAGGGTGTCTTCCTCGGCGTCGTCTCCAGCGTCGTGGACAACCGCATCGCCGACGGCGCGGCCATGCAGGCGGTGATCGGCACGATGGCGACCTTCGCCGCCGTGCTGGTGGCCTACAAGGCCGGCTGGATCCGCGTCAACCGCCGCTTCGTCGGCTTCGTGATGGCGGCCTCGCTCGGCTTCGTGCTGCTGATGATGGTGAACCTGCTGTTCGCGGTCTTCGGCGGCGGTGACGGCCTCGGCCTGCGCAGCGGCGGCCTCGGCATCGTCTTCGGTGTCATCGGCGTCATTCTCGGCGCCTGCTTCCTCGCCCTGGACTTCAAGCAGGTCGAGGACGGTGTCGCCTACGGCGCCCCGCGCGAGGAGGCGTGGTTCGCGGCCTTCGGCCTCACGCTGACGCTGGTCTGGCTGTACCTGGAGTTCCTGCGGCTGATCGCGATCCTCAACAGCAGCGACTAGCGGTGCGGTACTGACACCAGCGGTACTGACACCAGCGGTACTGATACGCGGCGGCTCTGTGCCGAGGCGTAGGAGAAGGGCCCCGGGCGTACGTCGCCCGGGGCCCTTCGCGTTCCCGTGCGGTCGGGCCCTGCGGGGCGCGCTCAGCGCAGTTTGCGCGCGGCCCTGCGCAGGTCGTACTCGTGCACGATCGCCTTGGCGTGGCCGTAGTCGAGGTGGTGTTCGTGCCTCAGCCAGCTCACCTTCTCCTCGAAGCGGAAGAGAGCGGGGCCGTCCTCGACGGTGCGCAGCCAGTCGGAGATCTCACGACCGGTGCAGTGGGGGATGCGGGCGAGCAGATTGCGGTGGGTCTCCTCGGAGAGGACATGGGACATCGGCGCCTCCGGACGCAGGGGATGTAAGCCGGTCCTTCAGGTCACCGTGCCTGAGCGTTCGCCTGTTGGCAATGGTCCCGGAAGGCCGCGTACGCTCACGCCCGTGGTTGATACGACGCCTCTGAACCGTGCCGTGGAGCACTTCGCCGACCGGCTGCGGGCCGCCCCGCAGAGCCGGCTGCAGCGGGGGGCCGCCGCCGAGGCACTGGAACTGGCCAGGGAACTCTCCCGGCGCGCTCAGCTCGCCGAGGCCCCCGGGGCCGAGCCCCGGCTGATGCCCGACGCGGGGATGTTCGCCGCCGCCGACCAGATCACCGTCGCCGGGCACGACCTCGGGCTCGTCCTACGGGACGAGAACGAGGTGGCCGAGGCGGCGCGGCTCGTCCAGGAGGCACAGAAACGCGCCGGGGTGTGAGCCACAGCCACAGTCACGGGTGCAGTCACAGTCACGGGTGCGGTCACGGCTCACGGCTGCGGCTCACGGCTCCGGCTTACGGCTACAGCGACGCGATGACCCGGTCCGCCAGGACGTACACGCTCTCCGCGCCGCAGGCGAAGGTCAGGGCGTAGGCGCCGGAGACACCGGAGCCGCCCAGCAGTACCGGGGTGTCGCCCGCGTGCAGCGCGGCGGCCAGGCGCTCCGCGGTCTCGCGGTGGCCCGGCGTCATGCAGAGCGTGGTCCCGTCGGCGAAGACGTAGACGTCGAGCGTGCCCAGCGGGCCCGGGCGGACGTCCGCCAGTTCGATCCGGCCGTCGGCCAGCTCCTCCAGGGCCGCGACCGTGCGCTCGTGGTCACCCACCACCGGAGAGGGGTGCGGCACGAAGTCCGGGTGCGAGGGGTGGCGGCGGCGGGCCGCGGCCAGCTCCGCGGAGTCCGCGGCCGGCTCGTCGGCCTCCACGTCCGGCTCGGTCACCGGCTCCAGACCCATCAGGTCGGCGGCGCGGGGCAGGAACGGCTCGCTGTCCGACAGCCCGAGCAGCAGCGGGGCGTCGGAGACGTCCCGGGTCTCCTGGGCGGCCCAGAACGCCCGCGCCTCGGCCAGCTCGCGCTCTCTCTCCTCCGCCAGCGCCTCGGCGACCGCGGCCCGTATCTCATCGGTGTCGGCCGCGACCCGGGCGGCGGGCACCCGCCCGCGCGGGCCGGCGGCGCGGCTCTCGGCCAGCTCCGTGTGGAGTGCCGCGACCTGGCGGCGCAGCACCAGCACGCTGCGCAGGACCGCGACGCCCACGGCGCCGGTGGCTGCCGTGGTGAGCAGCAGGGCGATCGATGTGGCGCTCACTGACGTACTCCCGGTTCAAAGTCGACCCCCGACTTCCTACATCAGCTTGAAGGGCGGACTATCCCGCTGTCAGTGCGTAACGTCACGAAACGGACAGGATTTTCGGCTTGCGTGGAGTGGGTGCGGCCGCATTGACCTGCGTAAATCGCCCTGGCGGGGGAGATAGGTCACATCCTGGGCGAGATTGGGTCACAAAACGGCCCAGAACCCCGAGCGTCCGGGGTCCTGGGCTATGGGTCACGCTCGGTCCCGGAGGCGCTACCCAACGTCCCCCGGGCCCGGGTCCGGGTCCGGGTGCCGGGTCCGGGCCGTCGCCGTCGTCAGCTCAGGCGCTCGATGACCATGGCCATGCCCTGGCCGCCGCCGACGCACATCGTCTCCAGGCCGAACTGCTTGTCGTGCCACTGGAGGGAGTTGATGAGCGTGGCGGTGATGCGGGCGCCGGTCATGCCGAAGGGGTGGCCGACCGCGATGGCGCCGCCGTTGACGTTCAGCTTCTCCAGCGGGATGCCCAGCTCGCGGTAGGAGGGGATCACCTGCGCGGCGAACGCCTCGTTGATCTCGGCCAGGTCGATGTCGCCGATGGACAGCCCGGCGCGGGCCAGCGCCTGCTTGCTCGCCTCGACCGGGCCGAGGCCCATGATCTCGGGGGAGAGGCCGGAGACGCCGGTGGAGACGATCCGGGCCAGCGGCGTCAGGCCCAGCTCGCGGGCCTTGGTGTCGCTCATGATCACGAGGGCGGCGGCGCCGTCGTTGAGCGGGCAGCAGTTGGCGGCGGTGACCATGCCGTCGGGGCGGAAGACCGGCTTCAGGCCCGCCACGCCGTCCAGGGTGACGCCGGCCCGGGGGCCGTCGTCCTTGCTCACCACGGTGCCGTCGGGCAGCGTGACCGGCGTGATCTCCCGCTCCCAGAAGCCGTTCTTGATGGCTTCCTCGGCGAGGTTCTGCGAGCGGACGCCGAACTCGTCCATGTCCTGGCGGGTGATGCCCTTGGCGCGCGCGAGGTTCTCGGCGGTCTGGCCCATCGCGATGTACGGGTCGGGCAGCACGCCGTCCTCGCGGGGGTCGTGCCAGGTGGAGCCCTCGGACGCGGCGACGGCGGCGGTGCGCGCCTCGGCCTCGGCGAAGAGCGGGTTGCGGGCGCCCGGCATGTCGGAGGAGCCGTTGGCGAAGCGGGAGACCGTCTCGACACCGGCCGAGATGAAGACGTCGCCCTCGCCGGCCTTGATGGCGTGCAGCGCCATCCGGCTGGTCTGGAGGGAGGAGGAGCAGTACCGGGTGACGGTGCAGCCCGGCAGGTGGTCCATCCCCATCTGTACGGCGACGATCCGCCCGAGGTTGTGGCCCTGCTCGCCGCCGGGCAGGCCGCAGCCGAGCATCAGGTCGTCGATGTCCCTCGGGTCCAGCTCCGGGACCTTGGCGAGGGCGGCCTGGACGATGGTCGCGGCCAGGTCGTCCGGGCGCAGCTCCTTGAGGGAGCCCTTGCCCGCGCGGCCGATGGGGGAGCGGGCGGCTGAGACGATCACGGCTTCGGGCATCACGGCTCCATTGACGTCGACGTACGTACGGATCGGCTGGACTCCCTGGGGAAGTTACCCGCACGTAGGAGAGAGGTCACGGGTGCGGCGGTGTGACCCTGGACGCAATTTACTAAGCGCTTGCTTTCTGCGGTAGGGGGCGGCATCCGCCGGGTCCCCCCGGCCCCCGTCCCCCCGCCCCCCGTCCGCCGGCCCCTACGTCGGCTGCGCCGAGTGCTCCGGCTCCGCCTCCGCCACCCGCCGCCGCCGGCGCCGCTTGAGCAGGGCCCACGGACCCCGGGGAGCCGTCGGCGCCGCCGCCGCGACCTCCGTCCCCGCCTCGGCGACGGCCTCGGCCGCCGCCCGTGCCACCGGCAGGAAACCCTCGCGGCGGGCGGCGTCGGGACGCTCCTCGGCCGCGGGCCACAGGCCCAGCGCCGCGCACACCGTCGGCAGCACCGCCATCGCCGCGGTGGCGTAGCCGTCCGCCGAGGGGTGGTAGTTGTCGGGGCCGAACATCGCCCGCGGGTTCTGCGCGAACTCCGGTCCCAGCAGATCGCCCAGCGACACCGTGCGCCCGCCCTGCTCCACCGCGCCGATCGTCTGCGCCGCCGCCAGTTGCCGCGAGGTGCGCCGGGCCAGCCAGCGCAGCGGCTGCCGTACCGGCTCGATCGAACCCAGGTCCGGGCAGGTGCCCACGACCACCTCCGCACCGGCCGTGCGCAGCCGCCGTACCGCCGCCGCCAGGTGGCGCACCGAGCGGGTGGCCGGCATCCGGTGGGTCACGTCGTTCGCACCGATCATGATCACGCAGACGTCCGGCACCCGCGCCGGGTCCGCCAGGGTCACCGTCACCTGCCGGTCCAGGTCGTCCGACCGGGCCCCCGGCAGCGCGACCGAACGCAGCTCCACCGGACGCTCGGCGACCGCCGCCAGCCCACTGGCCAGCAGCGCCCCCGGCGTCTGCCCGGCCCGCTGCACCCCCTGCCCCGCCGCCGTGGAATCGCCCAGCATCACCAGCCGCAGGGGCGGCTCACCCGCCGTGTGCGGTGTGGAGCCGTACACCCCCGCCGCGTTCGGCACCCGGTGGGGCGTGCCGATGCCCAGCCGGCGTCTGGCGAGCTGCACCTCCGCCATCAGCAGCCCCACCGTCGCCGCACCGGCCAGTCCGATGCCGCCGCCGCCGTATGCCGCGCCGGCCGCGATCCGCCTGGCCACCCTCGCCCTCGACATGCTCGTCATGTGTCGCCGCCACCTCCTTGCGAGCCGTACACCCAGTGCTTGCCCCGTACGGACCGTCGTCCAATCTCAACGGTGCGTGAACGGCCGTCGGAGGCGGCCGGTGAACGGCAGGCCATAGGCTGGCCGGCGGAACCATCCCGACCACCCCTTTTGCAGCATCCGGAGACAACGGTGCAATTTCACGACTCGATGATCAGCCTCGTCGGCAACACCCCGCTGGTGCGGCTCAACAGCGTGACCAAGGGCATCAGGGCCACCGTCCTGGCCAAGGTGGAGTACTTCAACCCGGGCGGTTCGGTGAAGGACCGCATCGCCCTGCGCATGATCGAGGCCGCGGAGCGGAGCGGCGAGCTGCGGCCGGGCGGCACGATCGTGGAGCCGACCAGCGGCAACACGGGCGTGGGGCTCGCGATCGTGGCCCAGCAGAAGGGCTACAAGTGCGTTTTCGTCTGCCCGGACAAGGTCTCCACCGACAAGATCAACGTACTGCGCGCGTACGGCGCCGAGGTGGTCGTGTGCCCGACCGCGGTGGACCCCGAGCACCCGGACTCCTACTACAACGTCTCCGACCGGCTGGTCCGTGAGACGCCCGGCGCCTGGAAGCCCGACCAGTACTCCAACCCGCACAACCCGCTCTCCCACTACCACTCGACCGGCCCCGAGCTGTGGGAGCAGACGGAGGGGCGGATCACCCACTTCGTGACCGGCGTCGGCACCGGCGGCACCATCTCCGGCACCGGCCGCTATCTGAAGGACGCCAGCGACGGCCGGGTCAAGGTGATCGGCGCCGACCCCGAGGGATCGGTCTACTCCGGCGGCTCCGGACGTCCGTACCTCGTCGAGGGCGTCGGTGAGGACTTCTGGCCCTCCGCCTACGACCGTGAGGTCGCCGACGAGATCGTCGCCGTCTCCGACAAGGACTCCTTCCAGATGACCCGCCGCCTCGCCAAGGAGGAGGGCCTGCTGGTGGGCGGCTCCTGCGGGATGGCGGTCGTCGCGGCACTCCGGGTCGCCGAGCGGCTCGGCGAGGACGACGTGGTCGTCGTCCTGCTGCCGGACAGCGGCCGCGGCTACCTCAGCAAGATCTTCAACGACGAGTGGATGGCCGACTACGGCTTCCTGGAGGACGCCGGCCCCAGCGCCCGGGTCAGCGACGTCCTGGACCACAAGGAGGGCGGCCACATCCCCTCCCTCGTCCACATGCACCCGGACGAGACGGTGGGCCAGGCCATCGAGGTGCTGCGCGAGTACGGCGTCTCGCAGATGCCGATCGTCAAGCCCGGCGCCGGACACCCCGACGTGATGGCCGCCGAGGTCGTCGGCTCGGTGGTGGAACGGGAGCTGCTGGCCGCCCTGTTCACCAAGCGGGCCGCGCTGGAGGACCCGCTGGAGAAGCACCTGTCGGCGCCGCTGCCGCAGGTCGGCTCCGGTGAGCCGGTCGAGGACCTGATGGCCGTGCTCGGCTCGGCGGACGCGGCGATCGTGCTGGTCGAGGGCAAGCCCACCGGTGTGGTGAGCCGGCAGGACCTGCTCTCCTTCCTCGCCCGCGCCGGGAAGTGAAGCCCCGCGCCGGGAAGTGAAGTCCCGCGCGGGGAGGTGAAGCCCCGCGCGGGGAGGTGAAGCACTGAAGCCGGGCCGCACGCGCGGCTTCTCCGCCCGCGCGGGGAAGCAGCGGCGAACGCCCGGTGAACGGCGTCCGACCGGGGCGAACTCGCGGTGGACCACGGGTTCCCGCGGCAGTGCGAACTGGTACGAGCGCGTCACGTCGACGCAGCACACGCTTAACACGGGTCCGGCACAGTAGTGGGTGTCGGCGGGGGTGGGAGCGGCTCTCCAGCCCCGGTCGACACCGTACGGCGCCAAGGACTTTCCGGAGCGGCTCCCGGACCTCCATGGACGCCACGGACGCGGGACCGGGCCTGACCCGGCCGCCGCGTCCCTCGCGGGGACCGTCGTCGTCCCGCCCCCCGGCAACGGGGGTGCGACGGTCCCCGCGCACGACTTTCTTCGCCCTGCCGGCCGCCCCGGTCGGCCCCTGCCGACCGCCCCGCCGGCCCCTACCAGTCGCCGTCGCGCTCCGCCCCGCGGCGTTCGCGCCCGCGACCGCGGAAGAGGCCGGGGTGGGTGCGGGCGGCCTGGGCCACGTTGACGCCCACGATCCCGGCCCACGCGGTGAGCAGCCCCGGCAGCTCGGCGACACCGCCGCCGATCGCGGACAGCGGCACCGCGAGCACCAGCGAGACGATGCCGAAGCCGAACCGCTCGCCCCAGGAGTCGGTGGCCCTCGGCGACCGGGAGTCCCGGGCCGCCGTCATCTGATGCTCCGCCATCTGCCGCCGCACCCGGCGCTCCACCGAGCCGTCGATGCGCTGCTCGACCTTCTCCAGGAACGACTCGACCAGCGCGGAGTCGTACTCCTCCCCCAGTTCCCTGCGGGCGTGCAGCGTGGCGTCGAGTTCCTTCTTCAGTTCGGCGTCCCGTGCGTCCATTGCCGTCATGGGGTTCAGGGTAGGGAGCCGGGCCCTCGCGGGCACTGGGGTCAGCCCCCGTTTCCGGACGGGGGCGGGCCCGGCGCTGTATAACGGTATGCAGAATCCGGGGAACATGAATGGGCCGGTGCCGGTGGCGGCCTGTCGAGGGCCGAGAGGTCGAGGGGGAGTACCTCATGAGCGGGACCGACAGCCCTGCCGCGCGTCTGCAGGCGCTCTTCGAGGGGCACCGGCTCACCCCGACCCAGCGGCGCATCGCCCACAGCATGGTGCGGCGCGCCGCCGAGGTGCCGTTCCTCTCCAGCGTGGAACTGGCCGAGCTGGCCGGGGTCAGCCAGCCCTCCGTGACCCGGTTCGCCGTCGCCCTCGGCTTCGACGGCTATCCGGCGCTCCGCCGCCACCTGCGCGAGGTGGCACCCGCCGGGCCGGTCGTCGACACCGGCCGCGCGCCCAACGAGTACCAGCAGGCGGTGCAGGCCGAGATCGAGAACCTGCGCCACCTCGCCCAGGTGCTGGCCGACCCGGAACCGGTGCGGGAGGCGGGGCGCGTGCTCGCCGCGAGCCGGCCCCTGCCGGTCCTCGGGCTGCGGGCGGCGGCGGCCCAGGCCCACGGCTTCGCCTACTTCGCCGCCAAGGTCCACCCGGACGTACGGCTGCTCAACGAGGGCGGCTCGGTGCTGCTCGACCGCGTCGACGCCGCCGTGCGGGCCGGGGCGAGCGCCCTGCTCTGCTTCGCGCTGCCCCGGCACCCCCGCGAGGTGGTCGACGCCCTCGTCCACGCCCGGCGCACCGGACTCACCGTGGTCACGGTCGCCGACTCCGCCTTCGCGCCGGTCGCCAAGGCGTCCGACCTGCTGCTGCCGGCCGCCGTCGGCACCGGCCTGGCCTTCGACACCGCCTGCGCGCCGATGCTGCTGGGCCGGATGCTGCTGGAGTCGATGTGCGACGACCTGCCGGACGCCCAGGCGCGCCTGGAGGAGTTCGACACGAGGGCGGCGGCGCGCGGCCTGTTCGTGGAGTAGGGCCTGCCGGTGCCCGCGTCGATACCCGCGCCGATGCCCGCGCCGGTGCCGATGCGGATGCCGCTTCTCATTCTCGTCTCACGTTGCCGCGCTAGCGTGCCCGCCTGACACACCCTCGGACGCTGCACCAAGGACAACGGAGGCGAGCGTGGCGCGCGGAGGACAGGGACTGGCCCGGGTGGCCGTGGTCGTACGGGCGGGAGCCGCGCCGCTGTGGTGGCTGGGCGTGGCCGCGGCGGGCATCGGCGTACTGGTACCGGGAGTGACCGGGCGCCGTATCGGTGTCCTCGCCGGAGCCGCGCTGCTCATCGTCGCGGCCGGCGTCGTCGGCTGCACCCGCCGGGGGCGGTACACCGCCCTCGCGCGGTCGGCGGCCCGCGCGGGCAAGCACGACGTGCTCCAGGACCGCGCGGTGACCACCCGCAACTGGCGTCGCGGGCACCGCTGGTGGCTGCTGCTCGCCTTCCTCGCCGCCCTCGGCAGCGCCTTCGCCGCGCCGGCCGCCGGCGGCCTGCTCCTGGCCGGCTGCGGGCTCGGGCTGTGGCTGAAGGCCGCCTGGATCGGCCGCCGCGAACGCGCCGGGGGCGGCCTGCTGTGGGTACGCGTCGACTGGCTCACCCCCACCGCCGGTCGCCCCACCGGCAGGACGGTCAAGACCTACCGCACCACCGGCCTGGCCGCCGGCGACGCGGCCCCTGGCGGCACGAGACGAAAGACACCGGCCCTGGTCTGACCCACTACCCGCCCCCGAACGCCGCCGACGTCAGCGCGTCCGCGTGCGCCCCTCCCGACTCCGCGACGATCTCCTCCGGCGACTGCGCCCGCCGCACCACCGCGAAGGAGACGCCCCCCGCCCGGTCCGGGGCGAACCCGTACACCCCCGGCCGCGCCAGCGAGTTGTACGTGTAGTGGTGGGCGAAGTAGTACGCCCCCGTGTCCAGCGCGGCCACGAAGTCCCCCTGCTCCAGCAGCGGCAACGCCCGCCCCGTCGCCAGCAGGTCCCCCGCGAAACAGGCGGGCCCGGCCACGTCCTGCACGACCACCGGCCCCCGCTTCGGACGCCCCGTCGCGTCGTACGCCGCGATCCGCAGCGGCCACGCCCCCGGCACGTACACCGTCCGCGTCGCCACCTGCACGCCCGCGTGCGTCACCGCGACCGCCCGGCCGCCCGCGCTCTTGGCGTACTCCACCCGGGCCACCACCGTCCCGTGCTTGGCCAGCAGCGACCGCCCGAACTCGGTGACCAGCCCGTAGCGCCCGTCGAACAGCCCCGGCACGGTCTCCCGCAACAGCCGCGCGTACGCCCCGTACGAGGGCCGCGTCGCCTCCGACGCGAAGTTCACCGGCAGCCCGCCGCCGATGTCGAGGGTGTCGACCTGCCGGCGCCCGGCCCGCGCGTTGATCTCCTCGGCGAGGGCGTACGTCTCCGCCACGCCCTGGGCCATCAGCGGCAACGGGATGCCCTGCGACCCGGTGTGGGCGTGCAGCCGGGTCAGCCAGGGCCGTTCCAGATACGCCCGCACCACCCACTCCCGGGCCCCCTCGTCACGCAGCGCCACCCCGAACTTCGAGGTCGCCGTCGCCGTCGACAGCGCCTCGATGGAACCGCCGCCGACCTGCGGGTTCACCCGGACGCCCAGGGGTGAGGCGGAGGGTGCCCGCCGGATCAGCGCGTCGACGCGCGCCAGTTCCTGCGGGTTGTCCGCGTTGACGGCGATGCCCAGCGCCAGCGCCTCGCGCAGTTCGGCCGGGGTCTTGGCGGGGGAGTCCAGGACGGTCCGGTCCACCGGCACGCCCGCCGCCCGGGCCAGCGCCAGCTCACCCGGGCTCGCCACCTCCGCGCCGAGGCCCTCCTCGCACAGCAGCCGCACCACCGCCACCAGCGGCGTCGCCTTCACCGCGAACGCGTGCAGCACGGGCGTGCCCGGCGCCACCACCGCCTCGAACGCGGCCCGCAGCGCCGCCGCCGACTCCCGGACACCGGCGACGTCCAGCAGCCCGACCACGGGCTCACCGGGACCGATCAGTCCCTGCTCCACCGCGGCCCGCACCGCCCGGTCGCGCCGCGCGAGCCGCTCCCCGTCGCCCTCGTCCGCCCGTTCGCCGTCCATCGCTTCCCCCGCACCGTCGGTGTCCACGCCCATGCCCTCAGCAAACACCCGCGCGGCGCCCGTGTCGGCATAGCGCCGTATTGACTAGCTCTATTCACGAGGTGAGGATGTGAATATCCGCTGCAAGTCCACTCGACCACAAGCTCACACGTCCACCGGAGCAAGTAACCGTCAACCGCCAGGAGGCCCCATGTCCGTGTCCGGACCCCGCACCGTCCGAGCGCCCCGCGGTACCACCCCGAGCGCCCTGGGCTGGCAGCAGGAGGCGGCCCTGCGGATGCTCCAGAACAACCTCGACCCGGAGGTCGCCGAGCACCCCGAGAAGCTTGTCGTCTACGGCGGCACCGGCAAGGCGGCCCGCGACTGGCGCTCCTTCGACGCGATGGTGCGCACGCTCCGGGGGCTGAAGCAGGACGAGACGATGCTCGTCCAGTCCGGCCGCCCGGTCGGCGTCATGCGGACCCACGAGTGGGCGCCGCGCGTCCTGATCGCCAACTCGAACCTGGTGGGCGACTGGGCCACCTGGGAGGAGTTCCGCCGCCTGGAGGCGCTCGGCCTGACCATGTACGGGCAGATGACCGCGGGTTCCTGGATCTACATCGGCACCCAGGGCATCCTCCAGGGCACCTACGAGACCTTCGCCGCCGTCGCCGCGAAGAAGTTCGGCGGCACCCTCGCCGGGACCCTCACCCTCACCGCCGGCCTCGGCGGCATGGGCGGCGCCCAGCCGCTCGCCGTCACCATGAACGACGGCGTCGTGATCTGCGTCGACTGCGACCCCCGCGCCCTCGACCGCCGCATCGAGCACCGCTACCTCGACGTGCGGGCCGACTCCCTCGACCACGCCCTCCACCTGGCCGTCGAGGCCCGCGACGCCCGCCGCCCGCTCTCCGTCGGCGTCCTCGGCAACGCCGCCGACGTGGTGCCGCGACTGCTCGCCATGGGCGCCCCCGTCGACATCGTCACCGACCAGACCTCCGCCCACGACCCCCTGGCCTACCTGCCCACCGGCGTCGCCTTCGAGGACATGGCCGACGCCGCCGCCGAGGACCCGGCCGGCTTCACCACCCGCGCCCGCGAGTCCATGGCCCGGCACGTCGAGGCCATGGTCGGCTTCCAGGACGCCGGCGCCGAGGTCTTCGACTACGGCAACTCGATCCGCGGCGAGGCCAGACTCGCCGGCTACGACCGTGCCTTCGACTTCCCCGGCTTCGTCCCCGCCTACATCCGCCCCCTCTTCTGCGAGGGCAAGGGCCCCTTCCGCTGGGCCGCCCTCTCCGGCGACCCCGCCGACATCGCCAAGACCGACAAGGCGGTCCTCGACCTCTTCCCCGAGAACGAGTCCCTCGCCCGCTGGATCAGGCTGGCCGGCGAACGCGTCCGCTTCCAGGGCCTGCCCGCCCGTATCTGCTGGCTCGGCTACGGCGAGCGCGACAAGGCCGGTGAGCGGTTCAACGACATGGTCGCGAGCGGCGAGCTGGCCGCACCGGTCGTCATCGGCCGCGACCACCTCGACTGCGGTTCCGTCGCCTCCCCGTACCGCGAGACCGAGGCGATGCTCGACGGCTCCGACGCCATCGCCGACTGGCCGCTGCTCAACGCCATGGTCAACGTGGCCTCCGGCGCCTCCTGGGTCTCCCTGCACCACGGCGGCGGCGTCGGCATGGGCCGCTCGATCCACGCCGGGCAGGTCACCGTCGCCGACGGCACCGCGCTGGCCGGCGAGAAGATCCGCCGGGTGCTCACCAACGACCCCGGCATGGGCGTCATCCGGCACGTGGACGCCGGATACGACCTCGCCGAGTCGGTGGCGGCCGACAAGGACGTCCGGGTGCCGATGCGCGAGGGTGACGAGGGTGACGACGCGTGACCTTCCACCGCATGTGGGCGGAGCTGCTGCCGGTCGGCCGCAACCCCGCCTCCGGCGGCTACCGCCGCTACGCCTGGACCGGCGCCGACACCGACTGCCGCGCCTGGTTCCGGGACCAGGCCGAGGCGCGGGGGCTGGCCTACGAGGAGGACCGCAACGCCAACCAGTGGGCCTGGCTGGGCGACCCGGCCGCCGGGAACGCCGTCGTCACCGGCTCCCATCTGGACTCGGTGCCCGACGGCGGCGCCTTCGACGGCCCCCTCGGCGTGGTCTCCGCCTTCGCCGCGCTGGACGAACTGCGCGCCAGGGGAGCCCGCTTCACCAGGCCGCTCGCCGTGGTCAACTTCGGCGACGAGGAGGGCGCCCGCTTCGGCCTCGCCTGCGTCGGCTCCCGGCTCACCGCCGGACACCTCACCCGGGAGCAGGCCCACCGGCTGACCGACGGCGACGGCATCACCCTCCCGCGGGCCATGGCGGCCGCCGGACACGACCCCGACACCCTCGGCCCCGACCCCGAACGGCTCGACCGCATCGGCGCCTACGTCGAACTCCATGTGGAGCAGGGCCGCGCCCTGGACCTGTCCGGCGACCCGGTCGGCATCGCCTCCGCCATCTGGCCGCACGGCCGCTGGCGGTACGACTTCCGGGGCGAGGCCAACCACGCCGGCACCACCCGCCTCGCCGACCGCCGCGATCCGATGCTGCCCTACGCCGAGACCGTGCTCGCCGCCCGCCGGGAGGCCGGGCTCGCCCGAGCCGTCGCCACCTTCGGCAAGGTCGCCGTGGAACCGAACGGCGTCAACGCCGTCCCCTCCCTGGTGCGCGGCTGGCTCGACTCCCGAGCCGCCGACCAGGAGAGCCTGGACGCCGTGGTCACCGGCATCGAGAAGGCCGCCCGCGAGTACGCCGAAGCCCACGGCGTCGACCTCACCGTCGCCCGCGAGTCCTTCACCCCCGTCGTCGAGTTCGACCACGCCCTGCGCGACGAACTCACCCGCATCCTGGGCGACCGCACCGCGACGAGCAGCACCGCGACGAGCAGCACCGCGACGAGCGGCACCGAAACGAGCCGCACCGCAGCGAGCAGCACCGCAGCGCGCCGCCCCGCGAGCAGCCGCACCGCCGTGAACCCCGCCGGGCTGAAGGTCCCCGTCCTCGGTACCGGAGCCGGACACGACGCCGGAATCCTCGCCGCGCGGATCCCGACCGCCATGCTGTTCGTGCGCAACCCCACCGGCGTCTCGCACTCCCCGGCCGAGTCCGCGACCGAGGACGACTGCGTGGCCGGGGTGCGGGCGCTCGCCGACGTACTGGAAGGACTGGCCTGCCCGTGACTCCCACCCGGCACACCTACTGGCTGGAACACGCCTGGCTCGGCACCTACGTCGAACCCGGCGTCGCCCTGGACGTCGCGGACGGCCGTGTCACCGCCGTCCGCACCGGTGTCCCCGCCCCGCCGCCCGGCGCCGAGCCGCTGCGCGGCCTCACCCTGCCCGGTCTGGCCAACACCCACAGCCACGCCTTCCACCGCGCCCTGCGCGGCCTCGTCCAGGTCGGCTCCGGCACCTTCTGGACCTGGCGCGAGATGATGTACTCCGTCGCCGACCGGCTGACCCCGGACACCTACCACGCCCTCGCCCGCGCGGTGTACGCCGAGATGGCCCTGGCCGGCGTCACGGCGGTCGGCGAGTTCCACTACGTGCACCACGCCCCCGGCGGCACCCCCTACGCCGACCCCAACATCATGGGCGAGGCCCTGATCGAGGCGGCCGCCGAGGCCGGCCTGCGCATCACCCTCCTCGACACCTGCTACCTCTCCGCCGGCTCCGGCCGGCCCCCCACCGCCCGCCAGCTCCGCTTCTCCGACCGCACGGCCGAGGACTGGGCCCACCGCTGTTCAGTTCTCAAGGAACGGGATCACGCGCGGATCGGGGCGGCGGTCCACTCCGTGCGGGCCGTGCCCGCCCACCAGTTGGCGACCGTCGCCCGCTGGGCCGAGGAGCGGCGGGCCCCGCTCCACGTCCACCTGTCCGAGCAGCGGGCCGAGAACGACGACTGCCTCCGGGAGCACGGCCGCACCCCGGCCCGGCTGCTGGCCGACCACGGCGTGCTCGGCCCCCGCACCACCGCGGTCCACGCCACGCACCTCACCGACGAGGACATCGCGCTGATCGGCGCCACCGGCACCGGCACCTGTATGTGCCCCACCACCGAACGGGACCTCGCGGACGGCATCGGACCGGCCGTCGCCCTCCAGCGGGCGGGCTCACCCCTCTCCCTCGGCTCCGACAGCCACGCCGTCATCGACCTGCTGGAGGAGGCGCGCGCGATGGAGCTGAACGAGCGGCTGCGCACCCGCACCCGCGGTCACTGGACGGCCGCCGCCCTGCTGCGCGCCGCTTCCGCCGACGGCCACGCCGCCCTCGGCTGGGACGACGCCGGCGTCCTGGAGGCCGGCGCCCGCGCCGACCTGACGACCCTCGCCCTGGACTCGGTCAGGACAGCGGGGCCGGTGCCCAGGCTGGGCGCCGAGACGGCCGTATTCGCGGCGACGGCAGCGGACGTACGGCACACCGTGGTGGGCGGACGGCACGTCGTGCGGGACGGGGCGCACACCCTCGTGCCGGACGTGCCGGGAGAACTCGCGCGGGCCGTCGAAGCCCTGCGCGCCTGACGCCACCGCCCCCGACCGAGCCCCACGAGGACGCCATGAGCAGCAGCACCCTCATCACCAACATCGCCACGCTGGTCACCAACGACCCCTCCCTCGGCAACGGAACCCCCCTGGGCCTGGTCCGGGACGCGGCCGTCGTCATCGACGGCGACCGCATCGGGTGGACCGGTGGAACAAGCAAAGCACCCGCCACTGACAACCGGGTCGACGCCGGCGGCCGCACCGTCCTCCCCGGCTTCGTGGACTCCCACTCCCACCTGCTCTTCGCGGGCGACCGCACCGAGGAGTTCGCCGCCCGCATGTCCGGCCGCCCCTACACCGCGGGCGGCATCCGCACCACCGTCGCCGCCACCCGCGCCGCGACCGACGCGGAACTGGAGGCGCACCTCACCCGCTACCTCAGCGAGGCCCTCCGCCAGGGCACCACGACCATGGAGACCAAGTCCGGCTACGGCCTGACGGTCGCCGACGAGTCCCGCGCCCTCGCCCTCGCCGCCCGCCACACCGACGAGGTCACCTACCTCGGCGCCCACGTCGTCGCCCCCGAGTACGCCGACGACCCGGCCGCCTACGTGGACCTCGTCACCGGCGAGATGCTCGACGCCTGCGCCCCGCACGCCCGCTGGATCGACGTCTTCTGCGAGCGGGGCGCCTTCGACGGCGACCAGGCCCGCGCGATCCTCACGGCGGGCCGCGCCAGGGGCCTCCACCCCCGCGTCCACGCCAACCAGCTCTCCTACGGCCCCGGTGTCCAGCTCGCCGTGGAACTCGACGCGGCCGCCGCCGACCACTGCACCCACCTCACCGACGCCGACGTGGACGCGCTGGCGCACAGCCGTACGGTCGCCACGCTGCTGCCCGGCGCCGAGTTCTCCACCCGGGCCGCCTGGCCGGACGCCCGCCGGCTGCTCGACGCCGGTGCCACCGTCGCGCTGTCCACGGACTGCAACCCCGGCTCGTCGTTCACCTCGTCCGTCCCCTTCTGCGTCGCGCTCGCCGTGCGGGACATGGGGATGACCCCCGACGAGGCGGTGTGGGCGGCCACGGCGGGCGGCGCGGCGGCCCTGCGCCGCACCGACGTCGGCCGCCTCACCCCGGGCGCCCGCGCCGACCTGACCCTGCTCGACGCCCCCAGCCACGTCCACCTCGCCTACCGGCCGGGGGTGCCGCTGGTCGCGGGCGTGTGGCGGCGGGGCGTCCGCGTGGTCTGACCGCGACGAGCGACGCGTGACGCGCCGCAGGGGGCGAGGTCACTCCTCGACGGTCAGGCCCTTGCGCAGCTTCACCAGGGTCCGCGACAGGAGCCGCGAGACGTGCATCTGGGAGATGCCCAGTTCCTCGCCGATCTCCGACTGGGTCAGGCCCGCGACGAAGCGCAGGGAGAGGATCTCGCGGTCGCGCGGCGGCAGCTCGGCGATCAGCGGCTTCAGCGACTCGACGTACTCGATGCCCTCCAGGCCGTGGTCCTCGTAGCCGATGCGGTCCGCGAGCGTGCCCTCGGCGTCGTCCTCCTCGGGCTGGGCGTCCAGCGAGGCGGCGGTGTAGGCGTTGGAGGCGGCCATGCCCTCGACGACCTCTTCGTCGGAGAGGCCGAGCCGCCCGGCCAGTTCGGCCACCGTCGGCGCGCGGTCGAGCTGCTGGGCCAGTTCGTCACCGGCCTTGGCCAGGTCGAGGCGGAGTTCCTGGAGGCGGCGCGGTACCCGCACGGACCACGAGGTGTCCCGGAAGAAGCGCTTGATCTCGCCGATGATGGTCGGCATCGCGAACGTGGGGAACTCCACACCGCGCGACAGCTCGAACCGGTCGATCGCCTTGATCAGGCCGATCGTGCCGACCTGGATGATGTCCTCCATCGGCTCGCTGCGCGAACGGAAACGGGAGGCGGCGAACTTGACGAGGGCGAGATTCAGCTCGACCAGCGTGTTGCGGACGTAGGCGAACTCGTAGGTGCCTTCCTCCAGCGACTCCAGACGCAGGAAAAGCGTCTTGGACAGGGCCCGGGCGTCCGCCGGAGCGACCTCGGCGAAGGCGGGGATGTCCGGAAGCCCGGCGAGCGCGTCGCCGGGTCCGGCGACCGCCTCGGGGTGCTCGATGGGATCCAGTGGTTCCGGGAGGGGTGTCGACGTCGCTTCGTGGGTAGGCGATCCGTCGAGCCGGGGTGACATGGTGTCCTCCATCGTTCTCGGCATGCGGCTGCCGATGCCGAATTCGTGCGTGCGGTGTGCGGCGCCTCCGAAGCCGGCCGTGGTGGATTTCGTGCTCTTCTCTAGCCCTACCGGCTTCACCGAGCCCACCGCAAGTGCGTTATGTGGTATAATGTCCGTTTCTGTGCGATGTTCGGGTGTCGGAGTGCGCCAGGAAGGCGTAATGTTCGAGGGCGTCAGGGAGCAGTCACGACGTCGGGAGAGAGAGACGGCATGGACCGCGGGACGGTCGGCAGCGCACAGTCGGGCCGGCTTCTGGTGGAGGTGCGGCAGGAAGGCCTCAGTGCCGTCGTGACCCCGGCCGGTGAGTTGGATCATCACACCGCCGAGCTGTTGCGCGAGCCATTGGACGACTGCCTCGACAAGGGGTTCAACAGACTTGTCGTCGACTGCTCGCGCCTGGAGTTCTGCGACTCCACGGGACTCAACGTCCTGCTCGGCGCGCGGTTGAAGGCGGAGGCCGCGGGGGGTGGCGTACATCTGGTGGCAATGCAGCCCGTCGTGGCGCGCGTATTCGAGATCACAGGTGCGGACGCCGTCTTCACCATCCATGAATCTCTCGATACGGCCCTCGCGGACGAGTCGGATTGAGCGGCCCGCGGGAACCGGCCGCGACGCGTCGCGCGCGGCCCCTGTGACCGGTGGTTTCGCCCGTTCTGGGTTTCCTGCCGAATACAGGGGTGTTCTGTCGGTCCGGTCGGGCAGGAGTCATTCTGAACGAGTCGGCCGCCGGGGCGGGGAACCCCGGGACGGGATACGGCTGTACCGCGCGACTGGCAGTGTGCGATCTGTGACTGTGTACGACCTGTGACTGTGTACGACGAGAATCATGAAATGGTGAATCGGTGAGGTGAAGCGCTGATGAGCACCACCCGGCCCTACTCGCCGGGCGACCGCGGCCCGGAGCCCGGCGGCGCTTCCGCTCCGTCCGAAGGGGGCGTGCCCGTGACCGGGGAGCCTGCCGTGGAACGTGCGTCCGTGACCGGGGCAGCCGACGGGGGCGTGGCGGCGCCGTCCGCTCCTGGTCGCCAAACGCGCAGACTGACCTTCGAGGACGAGAGCGGGGTCGTGCCGCTCGCCCGCGACTTCACCCGCCAGGCGCTGTACGCGTGGGGCTGGCTGCCCGCCGACTCGGCAGACCAGCGGGCCGCCGCCGAGGACGTCCTGCTGGTCGTCTCCGAACTGGTCACCAACGCCTGCCTGCACGCCGAGGGGCCCGACGAACTGTCGATCAGTCGCGACCGCAAGGTGATCCGGCTGGAGGTCTCCGACCGGGGCACGGGTGAGCCGGCGCCGCGCACTCCGCACCAGGCCGGGCGGCCCGGCGGACACGGCATGTTCATCGTGCAGCGGCTCTGCTTGGACTGGGGCGTCGTACGGTCCCCCGGCGTCCCCGGCAAGACCGTCTGGGCGGAACTGGGCGCCCACGCGTAGCCCTGGGACCGTAGCCCCTGGGGCCTTGTCTTGGCTCCAACACCCACCGATGACGCCTCGCCGCGAGCGAGGCGTCATTCCGGTGTCTCCGAAACCGACCCCGACCCCGGCCCCGGCCCCGCCCCTGATCCGGACCCGCGGCCACCGACGACGAGAACCGATCGGCGACGACGAGAACCGATCGGGCGACGACGAGAACCGGTCCGGCAACGGTGAGAACCGGCCCGGCAACGGCGAAGGGCCACCCCGCCCTCAGGACGCGATGACCCTCCGTACCAGCGGCGCAGCCCTCAACGGACGTCGCCCATCAGCCCCTTGACCCGCTTGCGGTACATCCACACCGCGACACCGGCGACCACGGCGAGCGTCGCCTCCGCGGCGACGATGCCCGTCTTGTTCAGGTCGACACCGGCGAGCGAGAGCAGGCCCGTCGTCGCGTCACCGGCGGTGACCGCCAGGAACCAGACGCCCATCATCTGCGAGGCGTACTTCACCGGCGCCATCTTCGTCGTCACCGACAGGCCGACCGGGGAGAGCAGCAGCTCACCGCAGGTCTGGACGAAGTAGATCGCGACCAGCCAGAGCGCCGCGGCCTTGTGGCCGCCGTCCGCGATGCCCAGCGGGGCGAGGAAGAGGAAGAAGGACGCGCCGACCAGGACCAGGCCGAACGCGAACTTCACGATCGTGCTCGGCTCCTTGCCGCGCCGGGCGAGCGCCAGCCACAGGGTGGCGAAGACCGGGGCCAGCGCCATGATGATGACCGGGTTGACCGACTGGTACCAGGAGACCGGGAACGACCAGCCGGCGACGCTGTTCTCGGCCGAGGACTCGGCGAAGATCGACAGGGTCGAACCGCCCTGGTCGTAGATCATCCAGAAGACGGCCGCGGCGACGAAGAACCAGATGTACGCGGACATCTTCGACTGCTCGGCGCGGTCCAGCGCCTTGTCGCGCTTGATGCGGGTCAGCACCAGGATCGGGATGATCAGACCCAGCAGGGTGAGCGGGACCAGTATCCAGTTCAGCGTGTAGGCGCCGGAGAAGCCGACGATCGCGTAGAAGACGACCGCGAGGGCGGCCCAGAACGCGGCCTTGCGCAGGGTGGTGGTCTTCTCCTGGGCCGACAGCGGCTTCGGTACGACGCTGGAGTGCGGGTCGAGGTGGCGGCTGCCGAGCAGGAACTGGATCACGCCGAGGCCCATGCCGACGGCGGCCAGCGCGAAGCCCAGGTGCCAGTTGACGTTCTCCCCGATGGTGCCGATGACCAGCGGCGCGATGAAGGCGCCGAGGTTGATGCCCATGTAGAAGACGGTGAAGCCGCCGTCCCGGCGCGGGTCGTCCGGGCCCTTGTAGAGCTGGCCGACCATCGTGGAGATGTTGGCCTTCAGCAGACCCGAGCCGATCGCGACCAGGCCGAGGCCGGCGAAGAACGTGCCGGAGAAGGGCAGCGCCAGTGTCAGGTGGCCGAGCATGATGACGCCGCCGGCGACGGCGACGGTCTTGCGCGGGCCCCAGACACGGTCACCGAACCAGCCGCCCGGCATCGTGAGCAGGTACACCAGCGACAGGTACACCGAGTAGATCGCGGTCGCGGTGCCGGCGTTCATGCCGAGGCCGCCGGGGGCGACCAGGTACAGCGGAAGCAGGGCCCGCATGCCGTAGTAGGAGAAGCGCTCCCACATCTCGGTCATGAAGAGGGTGGCCAGACCCCTCGGGTGGCCGAAGAAGGTCTTCTCGGATCCGGGGGTGCCCGGGGAGACCGAGTCCTTCGTCAGGCTGGACGCCATGGTCGATCCTTGCTGGTCGGGACGCGCTCACAAGGCGATGCGCGCCCGGTGGGGGGCAGGCCGGCACCGGCGGCTGGGTCCGTCCACCCCGCGCCACGGGGAGTCCGCCCCGGGTC
Source organism: Streptomyces ziwulingensis (assembly GCF_039542605.1). Classification (NCBI taxonomy): domain Bacteria; kingdom Bacillati; phylum Actinomycetota; class Actinomycetes; order Kitasatosporales; family Streptomycetaceae; genus Streptomyces; species Streptomyces ziwulingensis. Next base: position 24,996 of record NZ_BAABIG010000034.1, on the reverse strand, counting down.
ACGGGACGGCGGACGGCGACCACCGGGATCCACGCCTCTCCGCGCGCGGCTCTGCGCTGTGAGGCCCGGCCACAGGTCATTCCTTCGGTCGGCGCACGGCCGACCGGCACACAAAAGAGACCCTCAGCGTCATATACCGCCAAAGGTCCCCGATGGTGCTACAGGCGTTGATTCACCATACGGCAGGACACCTCCCGTTATGGGGGACTTGAGATGCGTCTCACAGAGAGTGAGGGAAACGGAATCGTACATTCCGCCGTCCGTCATCTGCCCCGTCGGTCGTCGGTCGTCGGTCGTCCGTCGTCGGTCGGCCGGTCGAGGGCCGCGTGTCCGGCATGTCCGGAGGTAAGAGGGCCCGGTACCGATCTCACCTCGGGTGTTGCTCCGGGCGGACTACCATCGGGTCATGACCCGTGTACTGCTCGCCGAGGACGACGCGTCCATTTCGGAGCCGCTGGCCCGCGCACTGCGCCGCGAAGGGTACGAGGTCGAGGTGCGTGAGGACGGACCCACCGCGCTCGACGCCGGCACGCAGGGCAGTATCGACCTCGTCGTACTGGACCTGGGCCTGCCCGGTATGGACGGCCTGGAGGTCGCCCGCCGGCTGCGCGCCGAGGGCCTCTCCGTGCCGATCCTCATCCTGACCGCGCGCGCCGACGAGGTGGACACCGTCGTCGGTCTCGACGCGGGCGCCGACGACTACGTCACCAAGCCCTTCCGGCTCGCCGAGCTGCTCGCCCGGGTCCGGGCGCTGCTGCGGCGCGGCGCCACCGAGCCCCAGCAGCCGCCCGCCACGCACGGGGTGCGCATCGACGTCGAGTCGCACCGCGCCTGGATGGGCGACGAGGAGCTCCAGCTCACCGCGAAGGAGTTCGACCTGCTGCGGGTCCTGGTGCGAGACGCCGGCCGGGTCGTCACCCGCGACCAGCTCATGCGCGAGGTCTGGGACACCACCTGGTGGTCGTCGACCAAGACCCTCGACATGCACATCTCCTGGCTGCGCAAGAAGCTGGGCGACGACGCGGCCAACCCCCGCTACATCGCCACCGTGCGCGGCGTCGGCTTCCGCTTCGAGAAGAACTGAGCCTCGGGGAACATGCGTCGTCGGCTCATCCAGTCCACGCTCGCCGTGGTGCTCGTCGTGATCGCCGTCTTCGGCGTCTCCCTGGTGATCGTGGAGGCCCGCACGATCAGCAGCACCGCCCAGGAACGGGTGGACCTGGAGGCCGCCCGGCTGGCCAGCATCGTGGACAGCCGGCTGCTGGGCACCGGCACCGTCGACGCGGAGATACTGCGCCGGCAGGTCGAGGGCGACCGCTACGCCGTGATCCGCGTGAAGGGCGAGCCCGCCCTCGAAGTCGGCGCCGAACCCTCCGGTGACGTCATCCGGGGCGAGGCCACCGGCGAGGAGGGCGAGACGGTCGTCGTCGAGGAGCCGCGCTCCTCGGTGACCCGGGAGGTCGGCCGCACCCTGCTGATCATCGGCCTGGTGGCGCTGCTCGCGGTGATCGCCGCCGTACTCCTCGCCGTCCGCCAGGCCAACCGCCTGGCCTCTCCGCTCACCGACCTCGCCGAGACCGCCGAACGCCTCGGCTCCGGCGACCCGCGCCCGCGCCACAAGCGGTACGGCGTCCCCGAGCTGGACCGGGTCGCGGACGTGCTGGACTCCTCCGCCGAGCGCATCGCCCGGATGCTCACCGCCGAGCGGCGCCTGGCCGCCGACGCCTCCCACCAGCTCCGTACGCCGCTCACCGCGCTGTCGATGCGCCTGGAGGAGATCACCGTCACCGACGAGCCGGAGACGGTGAAGGAGGAGGCGACGATCGCGCTGGCCCAGGTGGAGCGGCTCACGGACGTCGTCGAGCGGCTGCTGACCAACTCCCGCGACCCGCGCAGCGGCTCCGCCGTCACCTTCGAGCTGGACGACGTCATCGATCAGCAGATCGCCGAGTGGCGGCCCGCCTACCGCGGTGAGGGCCGGGCGATCGTCAGCTCGGGCAAGCGCCGTCTGACCGCCGTGGGCACCCCGGGGGCGGTGGCCCAGGTGCTGGCCGCGCTGATCGAGAACTCGCTCATGCACGGGGGCGGCACGGTGGCGCTGCGCACCCGGGTCACCGGCAACCAGGCCGTGGTGGAGGTCACCGACGAGGGCCAGGGCGTCCCGGCCGACCTGGGGGCGAGGATCTTCGAACGTGCCATCAGCGGCCGGAACTCGACGGGCATCGGACTGGCCGTCGCCCGTGACCTGGCGGAGGCGGACGGCGGCCGGCTGGAACTGCTCCAGTCCAACCCGCCGGTCTTCGGTCTCTTCCTGTCGCGCACCCACCCGCCGAAGAAGACGGACGCGGAGACCGACCGTACGGTCAGATGACCGCCCGCCGCCCGCGCCCGTACGATCCCCCGCGGCTCACGGCCTGCGGCCCGCGCCGATCCGGGTCGCGCCGCCCGGACGGCCGTCCGGGCCCATGGCCCGCCCCACGGTCGGGCGCTCGTGGCCGTGCTCGTGCTCGTGCTCGTGCTCCAGGAACGATGCCGCGCGGGCCGCCGGGTCCCCGGCGACCGCGTCCCGTGCGGGCGGTGACCGGAAGACCCAGCTCCGGTAGGACCAGAAGCGGAACAGCGTCGCCACACCGATGCCGACGAACTTGAAGACGTTGCTCTGCAGCGGGGTGTCCCAGCCGAAGCCGTACGTCGCGGTGTAGAGCACGCCGTTCTCGATGACCAGGCCGATCGCGCTGAACAGCAGGAACAGCGACATCTCCTTGGTCCGGCCGCTCTTGTCGCGGTCCCGGTAGGTGAAGTAGCGGAACCCCACGTAGTTGAAGACGATCGAGACGACCGTCGCGACGATGCTGGCCCGTACCACCTGGAGGTCGGTGGTGTGCCGTACGAGGTTGAAGACGAGGAGGTTGACCAGGACACCGGCCCCGCCCACCGCCCCGAACCGCACGGCCTCGCGGGCGAGCCCCCGGAGCCGCTGCCGCAGCGCGCCCTGGGGCACGCGGGGAGCGGGAGGCGCCGTTCGAGGCGCCGAGGAACCATGTCCCATGGTCGTGCAGGCCCCCGTCCGTCGGTTGGGCGTCAACCCAGCCATGCTAACCACCCGGACGCGCGATCTTCCTGTGGACGGTACCAAAGGCACGATCAAGGCCCGGCGGGCGGAACAGGCCGGGAATCGGCCTGCCCGGCGGCTGCCGATACGCTAGGGGGGTGACGTTCCCGGTAGTCGGCATGGTCGGCGGTGGCCAGCTCGCTCGTATGACACACGAGGCGGGCATCCCGCTCGGCATCAGGTTCAAGCTTCTCAGTGACTCGCCCCAGGACTCGGCGGCCCAGGTCGTGAGCGAGGTCGTCGTCGGCGACCATCGCGATCTGGACACCCTGCGCGAGTTCGCGCGCGGCTGTGACGTGATCACTTTCGATCACGAACACGTGCCCACCGAGCACCTCAGGGCCCTGGAGGCGGACGGCATCCCCGTGCGCCCCGGCCCCGACGCGCTGGTGCACGCCCAGGACAAGGGGGTGATGCGCGCGAAGCTCATGGCGATCGGTGTGCCGTGCCCGCGGCACCGGATCGTGAGCGACGCGCGGGACGTGGCCGCCTTCGCGGCCGAGGGCGACGGTTTCCCCGTGGTCCTCAAGACCGTCCGCGGCGGCTACGACGGCAAGGGCGTGTGGGTGGTGGACTCCGTCGAGGAGGCCGCCGAGCCCTTCCGCGCCGGGGTGCCCGTGCTCGCCGAGGAGAAGGTCGACTTCGTGCGCGAGCTGGCGGCCAACGTCGTCCGCTCCCCGCACGGCCAGGCCGTCGCCTACCCGGTCGTGGAGTCCCAGCAGGTCGACGGCGTCTGCGACACCGTGATCGCCCCCGCCCCCGGTCTCGACGAGGAGCTGGCGCTGAAGGCCGAGGAGATGGCCCTCGGCATCGCCAAGGAACTCGGTGTCGTCGGCCACCTCGCCGTCGAGCTGTTCCAGACCCGGGACGGCCGTGTCCTCGTCAACGAGCTGGCGATGCGCCCGCACAACTCCGGACACTGGTCGATGGACGGCGCGATCACCTCGCAGTTCGCCAACCACGTCCGCGCGGTCCTCGACCTCCCCCTCGGCGACCCGCGCCCGCGCGCGCGGTGGACGGTCATGGTCAACGTCCTCGGCGGCGACTACCCGGACATGTACTCCGCGTACCTGCACTGCATGGCCCGCGACCCACAGCTCAAGATCCACATGTACGGCAAGGACGTGAAGCCCGGCCGCAAGGTGGGCCATGTCAACACCTATGGCGACGACCTGGACGACGTGCTGGAGCGCGCCCGGCACGCCGCCGGTTACCTGAGAGGGACGATCACCGAATGAGCCCGGCACGCCCGGTCGTGGGCATCGTCATGGGGTCGGACTCCGACTGGCCCGTCATGGAGGCCGCCGCCAAGGCCCTCGACGAGTTCGAGATCCCCTACGAGGTCGACGTCGTCTCCGCGCACCGCATGCCCCGCGAGATGATCGCCTACGGCGAGGAGGCGGCCGGCCGCGGCCTGAAGGCGATCGTCGCCGGCGCCGGGGGCGCCGCCCACCTGCCCGGCATGCTCGCCTCCGTCACCCCGCTGCCGGTCATCGGCGTGCCCGTCCCGCTGAAGTACCTCGACGGCATGGACTCGCTGCTGTCGATCGTGCAGATGCCGGCCGGTGTGCCCGTCGCCACCGTCTCGGTCGGCGGCGCCCGCAACGCCGGACTGCTCGCCGCCCGCATCCTGGCCGCGCACGACGAGGAACTGCTCGGCCGGATGCGCGACTTCCAGCAGGAGCTGAACGAGCAGGCCACCGAGAAGGGCCGGCGGCTGCGCACCAAGGTCGAAGGCTCGGCCTCCTTCGGTTTCGGGAAGTAGACGTCCATGACCACCTCATCCTCATCCTCATCCGCATCCGCATCCTCATCCGCATCCGCATCCGCATCCGCCTCCTCGTCGGAGCGACCGGCCGCGCCGGCCGCGCCGGCCGCCCGGGACTCGCTGGACCGGGCCCGGGAGCTGCTGCGCGAGTTCCCCGTCGTCGACGGCCACAACGACCTGCCGTGGGCGCTGCGCGAGCAGGTCCGCTACGACCTCGACGCCCGGGACATCGCCGCCGACCAGGCCGCCCACCTGCACACCGACCTCCCCCGGCTGCGGGCCGGCGGCGTCGGCGCGCAGTACTGGTCGGTGTACGTCCGCTCCGACCTGCCGGACGCGGTGACCGCGACGCTGGAGCAGATCGACTGCGTACGGCAGCTTCTGGAGCGGCACCCGCGGGACCTGCGGGCCGCGCTGACGGCCGCCGACATGGAGGCGGCGCGCGCGGAGGGCCGGATCGCCTCCCTGATGGGCGCCGAGGGCGGCCACTCCATCGACAACTCCCTCGGCACGCTCCGCGCGCTGTACGCGCTCGGTGTGCGGTACCTGACGCTCACCCACAACGACAACGTGGCCTGGGCGGACTCCGCGACCGACGCGCCCGGCGTCGGCGGTCTGTCGGCGTTCGGCCGCGAAGTGGTGCGGGAGATGAACCGCGAGGGCATGCTGGTCGACCTCTCGCACGTCGCCGCGACGACGATGCGGGACGCGCTGGACACCTCCACCGCACCGGTGATCTTCTCCCACTCCTCCGCCCGGGCCGTCTGCGACCACCCCCGCAACATCCCCGACGACGTCCTGGAGCGGCTCCCCGCCAACGGCGGCGTGGCGATGGTGACGTTCGTACCGAAGTTCGTGCTCCAGGCGGCCGTGGACTGGACGGCCGCCGCCGACGAGAACATGCGGGCGCACGGCTTCCACCCGCCGGACTCCGGCGGGGACGCGATGAAGGTGCACCGCGCCTTCGAGGAGAGCACCCCCCGCCCGGTCGCCACCGTCGCCACGGTCGCCGACCACCTCGACCACATGCGCGAGGTCGCGGGCGTCGACCACCTCGGCATCGGCGGCGACTACGACGGCACGCCCTTCACCCCCGACGGGCTCGGCGACGTCTCCGGCTACCCGAACCTGATCGCGGAACTGCTCGACCGGGGCTGGTCCAGGACCGACCTGTCCAAGCTGACCTGGCAGAACGCGGTCCGGGTACTGGGCGCGGCCGAGGACGTGGCCCGTGACCTTCAGACCACCCGCGGCCCGTCCCACGCGACCCTGGCGTCGCTGGACGGCTGAGCAGCGCACTTGTCGAGGGCGGGGTAGTCGGTGTAGCCGGCCGCCCCGCCCACGTACATCAGGTACCGGTCCCGCACCTGGTTCAGCGGCGCGCCGCGCCGGATGCGCTCCACCAGGTCCGGGTTGGCGAGGAAGGGCCGGCCGAGGGCGATCAGGTCGGCGTCGGCCGCCAGCAGCCGCGCCGAGGCCCGTCCGATCTCCGCGACCGACATCTCCTCCAGTACGGGGTTGGCGACCAGCGTCCCCGGCCAGCCGGCCCGGATGTCCGCGAAGACCGGCGCGTCCGGATCGGCGTACACCAGGTGCAGGTAGGCGAGGCCGAGGCCGCCGAGCCGGGCGGCGAGCGCCGGGTAGATCTCCTCCGTCTCGCCCTCCGCGACGCCGTTGACGGTGTTGCCGGGGGAGACCCGCAGGCCCACCCGCTCGGGGCCGATCTCGGCGGCCACCGCCTCGGTCACCTCGACGGTGAACCGCAGCCGCCGCTCCACCGTGCCGCCGTAGCCGTCCGTGCGCCGGTTGGTGTTGCGGGCCAGGAACTGGTGGAGCAGATGGCCGTTGGCCGAGTGGACCTCCACGCCCTCGAAGCCCGCGTCCAGCGCGTTGCGGGCGGCCCGCGCGAAGTCGGCGACGGTCGTGCGGATGTCCGCCTCCGTCATCTCCCTGGGCACCACGGACGGCCGGTGCCCGTCCGGCGTGAAGATCGTCTCCGGGAGCGGCACGGGCGAGGGCGCCACCGGGGTGAGCCCGCTCGTCGCCGGGTGCCCGACCCGGCCGCCGTGCTGGAGCTGGAGGAACATCCGGCCCCCGGCCGTCCGCACCGCGTCGGTGACCCGCCGCCAGCCCGCGACCTGACGCGCGCTGTGGACGGCCGTGATGTTCGGGTACGTCTGCCCGACCGGGTTCGGCGTGGCGGCCTCGGCGATGATCAGGCCGGCCGAGGCGCGCTGGGCGTAGTAGGTCGCCATGAGGGGGGTCGGAGTGCCGTCGGGCTCGGCCCGGTTGCGCGTCAGGGGCGCCATCAGGAGGCGGTTGGGCAGGGCCAGCGGGCCGAGGGAGGCGGGGGCGAGGAGTGCGCTGAGGTGTTCCGTCGGGTGCGTCATGTCCGTACGCTAGAACCTGACACTGATGTCAGAATCAAGTGCGGAGCGACAGTGCTCGGGCGGGGAGAAGACGATGCGGATCGGTGAACTGGCCCGGCGGACCGGCGTGAGCGAACGCTCGCTGCGCTACTACGAGAAGCAGGGGCTGCTCGCCGCCGAGCGCACGCCCGGCGGGCACCGGGAGTACCCGGAGCCGGCCGTCGACCGGGTCGTGCGCATCCAGGAGCTGTACGCGGCCGGACTGTGCAGCAGCAAGATCGTGGAGCTGCTGCCCTGCATGCGGGACGCGGACGGCGGCCCGTCGGCCGTCGCCACGCCGAAGCTGGTCGACGAGCTGACCGGGGAGCGCGCCCGCATCGACCGGATGATCGCGGACCTGGTCCGCTCCCGGGAGACGCTGGACGAGGTGATCGACGCGGCGCGCAGCCGCTGATCCGGCTGATCCGTCGGAGGCGCGGAGCGGGCGGCCGGGTGGGTGCGGCCGGGTGGGTGCGGCCGGGGCGGAGCGGGGCGGCGGATGGGGCGTGGCGGGGGCGGCGGAGTGGGCGCGGACCGGGCGTGGCGGGTGGGATACCCCGAACGCCCCGTCCACCAGGAAGCCCGTTCGGCTCCGTGCGACGGTGACGCTACTGCGCACGACGACCGTACGGAGCCCGCCATGGCAGACCTCCAGGACGACCTGCACACCAGCACCGAGGCCGGCGAACTGGACGACCTGCCGGTGCCCCTCGACGCCGAGGCCTTCCCGCCGGAGCCGTACACCCCGGTCTCCGACCCGGACGCCGCACCGCTGGAGCGGGCGCACGCCGTGCTCGCCGCCCACCCCGTCGCGGACGGGTACAGCGGTCTGCCCTGGGCGCTCAAGCACCTGCCCTGGTACGACCTGGAACTCGGTGAGAGCGGCGTCGACACCGACATCCCGCGGCTGCGCGAGGGGCACGTCGGCGCGCTGTTTGCCTCCCTGCACCTGCCCGAGGGGATCGACGGCGACCGGGCCGTCGGCGCCACCATGGACCAGCTCGACCTGCTGAAGACGATCGTCCGGGGCTGCCCCGAGGGTCTGCGTCTGGTCCTCGACGCCGGGGAGGCCACCGACGCCCGCAACTGCGGCCGGGTCGCCGTGCTGCCCGGTCCCGCCGGCGCCGCCGCCCTCGGCGACTCGCTCGGCATCCTGCGTTCGCTGTACGCGCTCGGCGTGCGCGTCCTCTCCCTGACGGGCGCGGCCTGGGCGAGCGGGGCGGGGCTGACCAGGTTCGGCGAGGAGGTGGTCCGCGAGATGAACCGGCTCGGCATGATCGCCGACCTCTCCGGCGCCTCCGCCGAGACCTTCCGCCGCACCTTCGCCGTCTCCAAGGCGCCCGTGCTGTGCACCCGCTCCGCCGCCCGCTCGCTGCGGCCGCACCCGGCCAACCTCCCCGACGACCTGCTGGTGGAGCTGGGCGAGGCCGGCGGCCTGTGCATGGTGCCGCTGACCGCCGAGCAGACCGGCCCCACCGTCCGCGACGTCGCCGACCACCTCGACCACGTCCGCGACCTGGCCGGCCCGCAGAGCGTCGGCCTGGCCGGCACCTACGACGCCGGCACCGCCCACCCGCTGGAACTGAGCGACGCCTCCTGCTACCCGAGGCTGATCGCCGAACTGCTGCGGCGCCACTGGCACGAAGCCGACGTGGCGCTTCTGACCTGGGGAAACGTTCAGCGGGTGCTGCGCGAGTCGGCCTTCACCGCGCGCGCCGCCCGGGTACGCCGACAGCCGTCGACGGCGAACATCGCCGACCTCGACGGCTGACGGCCCGGCCCGGGGCCCCCGTCACTCGATCCGGCAGAGGCAGAACGGGTGCCCCGCCGGATCGGCGTAGACCACGAAGTCCTTCTTCTCCCGGTCCTCCGCGTCCAGCACCCGCGCGCCCAGCGCCAGCACCTGCTCGTGCGCGGCGTCCATCTCCGCCCAGGTGGCCCCGCCGTCGAAGTCGAGGTGGAACTGCTGGGCGTTGCGGTCGGCGCGCGGCCACTCCGGCGGGGTGAGGTCCGCGGCCCGCTGGAACGACAGCCGGGGTCCGCCGGGCACCTGGAGCACCACCCAGTCGGGGTCCTCCTCGACCGGGGTGCCGCCCCCGACCTGCGCGTAGAACCGGGCCAGTGCGAGCGGCTCGGGGCAGTCGACGACGACGGAACGCAGACGGGCCACGGACGGCATGGGAGTACCTCCAGGTGATCGGTCGGGTCGGGTGGTCGGTTCGGGCGTGATGGCCGGTCAGCCGGCGCAGAGGCAGAACGGGTGCCCGGCCGGATCCGCGTAAACCCGGAAGGTCCGCGTGCGGTCCTCCGTCTCCAGCGGCGTGGCGCCCAGCGCCAGTACGGCCTGCTCCGCCGCGTCGAGGTCGGGCACGTCCAGGTCGAGGTGGATCTGCTGGGAGTGCTCGGGGTCGGGCCACTTCGGCGGTACGAAGCCGGGGGCGGCCTGGAAGGAGAGCGTCCGCCCGCCGGGGAGCGACAGGTCGACCCAGTCGCCCTGGTCCTCCACGGAACCGCCGAGCACCTCGGCGTAGAAACCGGCCAGGGCGCGGGGGTCGGGACAGTCCAGGACGACGGCGCCCAGTTCGGCGACAGCCATGACTTTCTCCTCGCGGTCTCACGGTTACCGGCAAGTGCCGGGTAACCGGTAACGGTTACTGCATGCTGCCGTATGGGGGGTAACGTCGCAAGCATGAGTGAGCGATCGCCCGCGCCCGGGTCACTGGCGCTGGTGGAGTCCCTGGTGAACACGTTGAACGTGGGGACGGGCGCCGACTCGCTGGACACCCCGCAGGGGCGGGAGCGGTTCGGAGTGGCGGAGGGCGACCTGCTCGCAGTACGCGAGCTGCGTGAATCCCTGCGTGCCGTCCTGCTCGCCCACGCGGGCCACCCGCCGCACCGCGCGGTGACGCCGCTCGGCGAGCTGCTGGCCGCGGCGCCCCTGGTGGTGACGGTCGACGCCGCCGACGGCGCCGCGGGCCTCGCCCCCGCCGACGCCCGCCGCCCGGCCGGCCGGATCGCCGCCGCCGTGGCCGAGGCGCTGGTCGCGGGCACCTGGACCCGCCTGAAGGCGTGCGAGGCGGCGGACTGCCTCGGGGCGTACTACGACCGCAGCCCCGGCGGGCGCGGGCGCTGGTGCTCGATGCGGGTGTGCGGGGCCCGCGCCAAGATGCGCCGCTACCGCGCGGGCCGGACCTGACCCCGGCCGGGCAACGCCCCCGCACCCACCGCGGGTGGGCGCGCGCGGCGCGGTGGGGCAGAATGCGGGCGCGGGGCGCCGGTTCGGCCGACTGAGCCTCGGCCGAACCGGCGTCCCGCGCCGCGTCGCCGTTCAGGCGGTCGGCCGGCCCATCGCCCGGTACGTCCAGCCGGCCTTCCGCCAGATCTCCGGGTCCAGCGCGTTGCGCCCGTCGAGGATCACCCGGACCCCCGCCTCGCGGCCCAGTTCCTCCGGGTCCAGCTCGCGGAACTCCCGCCACTCCGTCAGGTGCAGCACCACGTCCGCGCCCCGCACCGCCTCGGCCGCCGAGTCGGCGTAACCGAGGGTCGGGAAGAGACGGCGGGCGTTCGCCATGCCCTTGGGGTCGTACACCGTCACCTGGGCGCCCTGGAGGTGGATCTGCCCGGCCACGTTCAGGGCGGGGGAGTCGCGCACGTCGTCGGAGTCGGGCTTGAAGGTGGCGCCGAGCACCGCGACCCGCTTGCCGAGGAAGGGCCCGCCGCCCAGCGCCTGCCGGGCCAGCTCCACCATCTGGCCGCGCTGGCGCATGTTGATCGAGTCGATCTCGCGCAGGAAGGTCAGCGCCTGGTCGGCGCCCAGCTCACCGGCGCGCGCCATGAAAGCCCGGATGTCCTTGGGCAGGCAGCCGCCGCCGAAGCCGATGCCGGCCCGCAGGAACTTCCTCCCGATCCGGTCGTCGTACCCGATCGCCTCGGCCAGCCTGGCGACGTCGCCGCCGGCCGCCTCGCAGACCTCGGCCATCGCGTTGATGAACGAGATCTTGGTGGCGAGGAAGGAGTTGGCCGCGGTCTTCACCAGCTCGGCGGTGGGGAAGTCGGTGACGACGAACGGCGTCCCCGCGGCCACCGGCGTCGCGTACACCTCGCGCAGCAGCTTCTCCGCCCGCTCGCCGCGCACGCCGACCACGATCCGGTCCGGGCGCAGCGTGTCCTGGACGGCGAAGCCCTCGCGCAGGAACTCCGGGTTCCAGGCCAGCTCGGCGTCGGCCCCGGCCGGCGCGTGCGCGGCGAGGTAGCCGGCCAGCCGGTCGGCCGAACCGACCGGCACGGTCGACTTGCCGACGACCAGGGCGGGCCCGTGCAGGTGCGGGGCGAGGGAGGCGATCGCCGAGTCGACGTAACTCATGTCGCAGGCGTACTCGCCGTGCTTCTGCGGCGTGTTCACGCAGAGGAAGTGCACGTCGCCGAAGGCCGCCACCTCCGCGAAGTCGGTGGTGAAGCGGAGCCGCCCGCTGGAGCCCTCGATCCCGGCGACGTGCTTGCGCAACAACTCCTCAAGGCCAGGTTCGTACATCGGGACCTGGCCCCGCTGGAGCAGCTCGATCTTCTCGGGCACCACGTCCAGGCCCAGTACCTCGAAGCCGAGTTCGGCCATGGCCGCCGCGTGGGTCGCGCCGAGGTAGCCGGTGCCGATCACGGTGATCTTGAGGGCCATGAGGTGCTCCAGGGGTGTACGGCGAACGTGCGCGCCCGAGCATATCCGGGCGCCTGGTCAGGGCCCGCGACGGGCGGCCCCGCCCTGTCGCCAAGCTCACCTACCCAGGAACGGCGGCGCGGGCCTAAAATTCAGGAGTTACTTAACAGTAGTTAGCACCTCATCACTGCGTCTTGGAGCGTGAGAGACCTTGGCCGGATCGGCTGACTTCGACCTGTACCGCCCGTCCGAGGAGCACGACATGCTCCGCGACGCCGTCCGCGCGCTGGCGGAGGCGAAGATCGCGCCGTACGCCGCCGCGGTGGACGAGGAGGCCCGCTTCCCGCAGGAGGCGCGGGACGCGCTGACCGCGAACGACCTGCACGCGGTGCACGTCCCCGAGGAGTACGGCGGCGGGGGCGCCGACGCCCTCGCCACCGTCATCGTCATCGAGGAGGTGGCCCGCGTCTGCGCGTCCTCCTCCCTGATCCCGGCCGTGAACAAGCTGGGCTCGCTCCCGGTGATCCTGTCCGGCTCGGAGGAGCTGAAGAAGAGGTACCTGACCCCGCTGGCCAAGGGGGACGGCATGTTCTCGTACTGCCTCTCCGAGCCGGACGCGGGTTCGGACGCGGCGGGCATGAAGACGAAGGCGGTCCGCGACGGCGACTTCTGGGTGCTCGACGGCGTCAAGCGCTGGATCACCAACGCGGGTGTCTCGGAGTACTACACGGTGATGGCGGTCACCGACCCCGCCAAGCGCTCGAAGGGCATCTCGGCCTTCGTCGTGGAGAAGTCCGACGCGGGCGTCTCCTTCGGCGCCCCGGAGCGCAAGCTCGGCATCAAGGGCTCCCCGACCCGCGAGGTGTATCTCGACAACGTCCGCATCCCCGCCGACCGCATGATCGGCGCGGAGGGCACGGGCTTCGCCACCGCGATGAAGACCCTGGACCACACCCGCATCACCATCGCCGCCCAGGCCCTCGGCATCGCCCAGGGCGCCCTGGACTACGCCAAGGGCTACGTCAAGGAGCGCAAGCAGTTCGGCAAGCCGATCGCCGACTTCCAGGGCATCCAGTTCATGCTCGCCGACATGGCCATGAAGATCGAGGCCGCCCGCCAGCTCACGTACGCGGCCGCCGCCAAGTCCGAGCGCGGCGACCGTGACCTCACCTTCCAGGGCGCGGCGGCCAAGTGCTTCGCCTCGGACGTGGCGATGGAGGTCACCACGGACGCGGTCCAGCTCCTCGGCGGCTACGGCTACACGCGGGACTACCCGGTGGAGCGCATGATGCGCGACGCCAAGATCACCCAGATTTATGAAGGCACGAACCAGGTCCAGCGGATCGTGATGGCGAGGAACCTGCCGTAGCAGGGTTTTCGCAGGTCATCCGCTTCCAGGGGCACGGTCCTCGCAACACCCGCGATCTGTGGGAGTGGTGAGGACCGTGGGCGTTGGTGTCGGCGTACTGGGTCCAGTTGAACCAGGTGGCCTCACCCTTGGCGTTGGTCTGCCTTCGCTGGGGCTTGCTCTGCGAATAGGTTACTTGCTGACGGGGCTGTCGGTGCACCCGGCGTAGGACTGGGTGCAGTCGGCCGCGCCGTCGAGGGGCCAGAACTCGGGGTCGGTTTGGTACCCGGCCTCACGGATCAGGCCGGCCGTCCGGCACATCGCGGCTCGGCCCTCTTCGGGGCTGTGGCCGCTGTCGCGGTCCGGGACGTGGGCTGGGTGATCGTCAGTGTTGTGCCTTCCTGGTCTTCGCGGTCAGGTCCAGCGGATCGTGAGGGCGAGGAACCTGCCGTAGGGCTCGCCCTTCCATATGGCCGGCCGGGGCTGTCGGCGTTCGGGGCGCCCGCCCGCGGCTACCCGGCAGAGCAGACGAGGCGGGGCATCGAGTGGTTCGGGGAGCAGGTCACCAGGGCCAGGTGCAGGTATGAGGGACGCTCCAGGTAGAAGCCGTACGACACATCGGCACCCGAGCGCAGCCGTTCGGCGGCAGCGTTCTCCAGCCGAGCCAGTCGTGTGTTCTCTCGTTCCCTCCTTGACGCGAACCGGGGCGCGTACTCGGCCAGCCGCTCGCCGAGCCATGACGCGGCTTCCTTCGCCTCCTCCCAGGTGCCACGGACGAGGGAACGGGGCTTGATGAGCCAGTACGCCGTTTCCAGAGGTGGCAGGTCGGCGGTCGGGAACTCGGCCGCCACCTCGCGGTACCGCTGAATCAGTTCCGGCCTGCTTCCGGCAGGGGGCGGCTCGGGAGGTGGGGGCCGGCGTAGCGCGTCCTGGTCGAAACGCTCTTTCGGGCCGGTCCACAGATAGCCGTGATGGTGCACCTGTCGTTCCCGTTTCGGGTTGTCGGTCGAAAGACCGACCGGCCCCGATGCTGTGCGGGGTGGACCGAGGCCGGTGGGAGAGAGGCCGGAGGATCAGGCGCTCAGGCCGAAGCGCGCGGGGTCGATCCCGGCCGTTTCCAGCTCCTCCGTGGTGAACCGCAGCGGCTGCGCGTCGGGCCGTTTACTGTCGCCGAGTGCCCAGGCATCGTCACCGATCCGGGCCAGGGTCACGCACGACTCGCCGTCCGGGTGGGTGTTTCCCCCGCACGCCTTCACGAACGAGGCCGCGCCGATGTCGAGCGCGTACAGGTCGGTTCCGTTCCGCATCTCCGCACCTTCCTATTCAACTGACCGCGGTCATGGCTGACCGCTACCGCCCATGCCGGGCGGGATTTTTGTGTTCGCTCTCCACGACTCCATAATGGCCGCGTAACGGGCTCGCGTGGAGCACTAGTTGCGTTGACGCATGAAGCCGCTTGCTGCCCTTTCCAGGAAGGCGGAAGCGTCATCACCGGTCAGAGCGCGCGACCAGAAGAGTTCGAAAAGGCTAAGGTGATGATTTACGTCCCGAGGATCACGCAGCGCAACTTCGCCGGAGAATAGTTCGATGGTCACGAGGCGATCGTCGTAGATCACGAAGATGTTCATGGGGGTGCCGGGAACATGCACCCCCTGTGGGACTATCCCAACTTCGACGTTCGATTTCCTGTTGACCTCGGCCATGTGTGAGCACTGGGCCGCCATGGCTTCGATGCTCGCCCGCTGCCACTTGACGGCCTGTTCGGTCATCAAGAACCAGAATGAGCGCGATGTGTCATCCAGGACGGCCTGACGGTCCATGCGTGCCTGCACGGCCCGTGCGACATCCCTGGCCGGGTCATTGGTCACCGTAGGCGAAAGAGTCGCGAAGGCGTACTCACGCACATGCAGCAGGCCCGTGGGGATTGCCGGGAGGAAGTGCCGCATCACTCGAGAGGAAGACTCAAGGGATTTTAGCTCCGCCTGTTTGTGATGCAGGCCAACGCGGGCATGAGCGCGCCAGGATGCATAGTCCACATTGGCTCGGCGGGTAAGCCGAAGAAGCTCGTCGGCCACCTCGTCAGGCACAGCGAGCGCCTTGAGAATGCGCTCAACATCGATGACCGTTGGCAGAACGCGGCCGGTCTCAATGCGGCTGATCTTCGTTTGGCTCATGTTGCAGCGCAGCGCCAGGCGTTCGCCGCTGAGGCCGGACGCGTGGCGGAGACCTCGGAGGGCCTCCGCCAGATCCTTCCGTTCCCGTGCTTGTGTCTCAGGTTCGATAGGCACTGAACGGTACGGCACTTTCCAGCGCGAGATCCCGCCATGCGAGATACTTGACGATGTCCGGTTTCTGGATCAGTTCCCGATTGATCTGCGATCCGTCGGGACGATAGTTGAGATGAACCACGGCCGAGTCGTCGAACAGCCAGAAATCCTGCTCGGGCAATCCGGGGTTCGGCCGCTCGGTCACATCGACTATCTGGTAGTCCTCCCCGGCGGCGACATTCCCGGGGATGCACCACTCGAACAGGTAGCGGCTGTACGGCGTGAGCGGTCGACGCACGATCTTGGCCCGGGTCATCGTCCGGCCGGCCGCCGTGTGATCACCGATCGTCCGGTGCCAGGGCGCGTTGAAACCTTCCGGCATCGACGCCCCTGCGAGGAAGTCGCGGACAGTCTGAGCCTCCGCGGGCATGGTGTAGGTCTGGTGGACTTCCAGCCGGAACGCGGAGCGCTTGAAGTCGCGGAAGTACGCTTGCCACTCGTCGCCGTCCAGCAAGACGGGGCTGGAGCCATCCACGGGCACGCGCGGCCTCCTTGAGGATGTCTTCCGGGATCAGGACAACCGACTCGCCTTCCGGCGTCGGGTGGATCACGTCGTAGCCCTGGATGGCCAACATGTCCGGTTTCTGGGTGGCGTACACGGTCGGGCAGTCTCCGTTCCCGCACTTGTCGTCGTCGCTCCGGCACGGCCCGCCCGCGATCATCCGCAGTTCGTCCACTGAGGTCCTTCCGGTCTGCGTGGCCAGCAAACTACGAACCGTGACCCCCGTCAGGCAAGGGCGGTCCAGCGGCTAGTCACGAAGTCGCATGAACCCGTGGGTGCGAGTCATCAGCCAACACTGCCTGAACAGGGAGGACGAGGACCGGTCAGGGCGCACTGCGCATGACCGGCCGGCAGGCCCCGCAACGCCGAAACGCTCTCTCTTCCCGGGGATTGCGCGGTGATCATCCAAGCGAGGTCATAGCTGTCGTGATCCGCGCGGGCGTTCGCGCCATAGACCGTGAGGTGGTCAGAGACCAACTGGACGTTGACATGATCGGCGTCGAAGAGCCGGAACCCCTCTACCGGCAGCCGTGAACGATCAGGCCTCACGGGCACCACACCCGAGCTGACGTTGGGCAGCAAGCCGACCGGCAGCAGGTAGCCGAGTTGCCGATCAGGGCATCTCCCCCGCAGACCGTTACGCAGGACCGGTTCCTCAACCAGGAAGGCGAACGGCCGGTCACCCTCGCACAGCACGCGCTGACACCGGCGGGACGGGTCTCAGTCGTCCAACCCCTCCGCCGCCCGCTTCTCCCGCAGCTCCATGATGGCGCGGCGCCGGGCCAGGCGGTGGCTGCGGCGGATCTGGGCCTCCTGGCAGCGCCGCTCGTCCCGTTCCGACTCCGGCAGGACCGGCGGCACCCGGCGCGGCTTGCCGTCGGCGTCGACCGCGGCGAAGACCAGATACGCCGAACCGACCTGGGTGGGCGGGGCCGACTCGTTCCAGCGTTCGGCCAGGACCCGTACGCCTACCTCCATCGAGGTTCGGCCGGTCCAGTTGACCTGGGCTTTCACATGGACGAGGTCGCCGACCCGGACCGGTTCGAGGAACGCCATCTCGTCCATGGAGGCGGTGACGGCGGGACCGCCGGAGTGCCGGCCCGCGACCGCGCCGGCCGCGTCGTCCACCAGCTTCATGATCACTCCGCCGTGCACCGTGCCCAGAAGATTGGTGTCGTTGTGGGTCATGATGTGGCTGAGGGTGGTGCGGGAGGCCGAGGTCGGCTTGCCCGGGATCTCCGGGTCCGCCGAGACCGCGGGCGAAACCTGGTCTGCCTGGTCTGTCATGGCCTCCACCTTATGCCGAGGCCGGAACCGGCCCCTCTGTGTCAGCTTCGCAACAGGGCGGACCCATTTTTCCGACGACCCTTGTATGAGGCACAGCCCGGACCTGCACACTGGGGCACATGAGCGATTGGCCCCAGGGACCGTCCGGCGACAACCGCGGCGGCGGATACGGACACGGCAGCGCGAACGCGCGCCCCGAGAGCGCCCGTGTGATGCGGCAGGTCCGCCGCGGCCAGGTGCCGCCCGGCCCGGGGCAGTCGGCCCCGCCGCACGGCGGTGTGCCCCAGCAGCAGGGGTACGTGGACGGCCGGGGGCAGGGTGAGTACGACAGCGGATACAACACCGGCCAGGTCTACGGCGCCGCCGGCGGCCGCGGCCCCGCCGGAGGTCCTCCCGGCCCCGCGCCCGACTGGCGCCGCCGGATAAAGGTGACCGCGATCCTCGTGGTCACCGTGCTCGTCGTCACCACCGTCGGCACCTACTTCTGGGCCGACTCCAAGCTCAACCACGAGGTCGACCTGTCCAAGGTCATCGACCGGCCCGAGGCGGGCGAGGGCACCAACTACCTCATCGTCGGCTCCGACAGCCGCGCGGGCATGACCGACCAGGAGAAGAAGGACCTGCACACCGGCTCCGCCGAAGGCAAGCGCACCGACTCCATGATGATCCTGCACACCGGCTCGGGCGGCTCGACGCTGGTCTCGCTGCCCCGCGACTCCGACGTGGAGATCCCGACCTTCGTCGGCTCCGAGTCCGGCAAGACGTACCAGGGCACCGGCCGGCACACCAAGCTGAACGCCGCCTACGCCGAGGACGGGCCCGAGCTGCTGGTCCGCACGGTCGAGTACAACACCAAGCTGCACATCGACCACTACGTCGAGATCGGCTTCGCCGGGTTCGCGAACATCGTGGACGCGGTCGGCGGCGTCGAGATGGACATCCCGCAGGACATCAAGGACACCAAGTCCGGCGCCGACTTCAAGAAGGGCAAGCAGACCCTGAACGGCGAGGAGGCGCTCGCCTTCGTCCGCACCCGGTACGCGCTGGCCGGCTCCGACCTGGACCGCACCAAGAACCAGCAGAAGTTCCTCTCCGCCCTGGCGGGCCAGGTGGCGACCCCCTCGACGATCCTCAACCCGTTCAAGCTGTACCCGACGCTCGGCGCCGGCCTGGACTCCCTGATCGTCGACGAGGACATGGGCCTGTTCGACCTGGGCAGCATGTTCTGGGCGATGAAGAGCGTCAACGGCGGCGACGGCACCTCCATGAACATGCCGATCGCGGGCAACGCCGCCAACGGCAACCTCCAGTGGGACAGCGCCAAGGTGAAGCAGCTCGTCCAGCAGCTCAAGGACGACGACACGGTCACCGTCAAGAGCAACTGAGAGCCGTGTCGGCGCGAGGCGGCCACGCGGCTCAGGACCTGCCTCAGGACCTGCCGCAGGGCCTGCTCAGGGCTTGATCAGAGCTTGCTCCGCGCCTGCTCAGGGCTTCCCGCACACCACCTCGTCGCCGCGCACCACCGTGCCGTTCCGCTGCTCCGGCTCCTGCGGCCGCACCCGCCGTACGCCCGTGAAGTCGGCGCCCGCGATCACCTTCAGCGTGGCGCCCCGGCCCTTGACCGGCCGCAGCTCGCTGCCGGGCAGCGCCGCCGCCAGCGACTTCGCCGAACGGTCCCAGCGGGGGTCGTGGACGACGACCGTCCGCTCCGCGGACAGGGCCGCCGCGTTCGACGGCATCCCGGTGGTGCGGAACCCCAGGCCCCGCAGCGCCCGGTCGACCCGCCGGCCGAGCCCCGCGGTGGCGGTGCCGTTCTCGACCTGGACCCGGATCTGCCGCGGATCGACCGGGACCGGCTCTGCCGGCGTGCCCCGCGGCGGGCGGCCCGCCGCCAGCGGCCGGTCCTCGCGCACCGCCGCGAACAGCCGCTCCGAGGCCGCCGCGTCCCACTTCAGGGTCGAGCCGACGCCCTTGACGGCGTGCCCCATCTTCGCGATGGGCACGGTCGTGAACTCCGAGGACGACGGCGAGAAGGTCCGCATCGCCCGGCCGAGGGCCAGCAGTTCCTGGGTGCCGAACCCCCGGTCGGCCCGGACCGAGCCCAGCACCGCCCGGGTCACGTCCCGGAACTTCATCGGGTTCAGCAGGATGCCGGAGGAGGTCGCCCGGTCGATCAGGGCCGCCATGAAGCGCTGCTGCCGCTTCATCCGGCTCAGGTCCGAGGCGCCGTCCAGGTGCCGGGACCGGACGTACTGCAAAGCCTGCCCGCCCTTCAGCTCATGGGTGCCGGCCGGCAGGTCGAGGCCGGTGTAACGGTCCTTCAGCGGCTGGGCTGTGCAGATCTCCACCCCGCCCAGCACGTCCACGGTCCGCATGAAGCTGGTGAAGTCGACCTCCAGATAGTGGTCGATCTTGACGCGGGTCATGGACTCGACCGTGCGGACGGTGAGCTGTGGCCCGCCCTCGGCGTACGCCGCGTTCAGCTTGAGCGGATGCCCGCCGTGCCGCTTGCCGGTCGTGCGGTCGGTGTGGGCCGGCGTCACCGCGAACGAGTCCCGGGGCAGGCTGATCACGCTGGCCCGCTCCCGGTCCGCCGAGATGTGCACCATCATCATCGTGTCGGTGCAGTGGCAGGGGGCGCCGCCCAGCCGGTAGCGGTCGCGCTCCGCCCTGGAGATGCGGTCCCGGCCGTCGGTGCCGACCAGCAGGACGTTCATGCCGTGGCCGCCCCGCGGGCGGTTCTTCATGTCCTTGAAGGCGTCGACCCGGGCGATGTCCGAGTCCAGCCCGGACAGGACCGCGTGCCCGATCCCGGCGGAGGCGAGCACCACCACGGACAGCCCGGTCACCACCCGCACCGCCCAGCGCGGCTTCCCGCGCCGGGCAGGCGGACCGGGCGGACGGGCCGGGCGGGCCGGACGGGCCGGCCGGGGCCGCCGCCGGGGGGCGGGGGAGCGGGGCGGCGTGGGCAAGGGGACACCTCCGCGAGGACAGGCCGTGACAGCCGTGACAGCCGTGGTACCGGATACGCCGGACGCGCCGGACACGCCGGTTGCGCCACATGCACGGAAACGAGCGGGACGGAGCGTACGTAACCAGACGTAACGGACGGGGAAATCCTGAGCACCGTAGGCCCATACGATCTGCGGACCGGCGCAGCGCACCCGGCGGCGCGCACCCGTGTCCCCCGTTCGCGGTAACGTGAGCACCGATGAACGCCAAGTCCGACGTGCGGCTCCCCGCCGTTTCCGTGATCATGCCCGTCCTCAACGAGGAACGTCATCTGCGCGGCGCCGTCCAGGCCATCCTCGCCCAGGAGTATCCCGGCGAGATGGAGGTCGTGATCGCCCTCGGCCCCTCCGCGGACCGCACGGACGAGATCGCCGCCGAACTCGTCGCCGAGGATCCCCGGGTGCACACCGTGCCCAACCCGACCGGGCGCACCCCGGCCGCGCTGAACGCCGCGATCCGGGCGTCCCGGCATCCGGTCGTCGTCCGCGTCGACGGTCACGGCATCCTGTCCCAGGGCTACATCGCCACCGCCGTACGGCTGCTTGAGGAGACCGGCGCGCAGAACGTCGGCGGCCTCATGCACGCCGAGGGCGAGAACGACTGGGAGCACGCGGTCGCCGCCGCCATGACCTCGAAGATCGGCGTCGGCAACGCCGCCTTCCACACCGGCGGGCAGGCCGCCCCGGCCGAGACGGTCTACCTCGGGGTCTTCCGCCGCGAGGCCCTGGAGCGACAGGGCGGCTACAACGAGGAGTTCATCCGCGCCCAGGACTGGGAGCTGAACTTCCGCATCCGCGAGGCCGGCGGGCTGATCTGGTTCTCGCCCGAGCTGAAGGTGTCCTACCGGCCCCGGCCGAGCGTGCGGGCCCTGGCCAAGCAGTACAAGGACTACGGCCGCTGGCGGCACGTCGTCGCCCGCTACCACTCCGGCTCCATCAACCTGCGCTACCTCGCCCCGCCCACCGCGGTCTGCGCGATCGCGGCCGGCCTCGTGGTCGGCCTGGCCCTCACCCCGTGGGGCCTGGTGATCCCCGGCGGCTACCTCGCGGCGATCGTGCTCGGCTCGCTCCCGGCGGGCAGGGGCCTGCCGCCGAAGGCGCGCCTGCGGATTCCCGTGGCGCTCGCCACCATGCACCTGTGCTGGGGCTGGGGCTTCCTGACCAGCCCGAAGGCGCTCGCCCGGAAGGTGATCGCCTCGCGGCGCCCGGCGG
This sequence comes from Streptomyces ziwulingensis, assembly GCF_039542605.1. Classification (NCBI taxonomy): domain Bacteria; kingdom Bacillati; phylum Actinomycetota; class Actinomycetes; order Kitasatosporales; family Streptomycetaceae; genus Streptomyces; species Streptomyces ziwulingensis. The sequence continues at coordinate 3,370 of NZ_BAABIG010000034.1, read as the reverse complement.
TCCGGCCGGACGCCGGCGCGGACACCGCCGACGCCCGTTGAGGGTGCTCAGGACCAGGTGAACGCCGGGTTCACGTGCATGCAGGCCGACTCGTCGGCGCCGTTGAGGGCCTCGGCCGACTCCGGCGTCGTGTCGTCCTCCTTCGGCGCCTCGTAGGCCGGGCCCTCGCGCCAGTCCGCGCCGACGACCAGGGTGACGCCCGAGACGTCGGTCGACCGCTCCACCGCGCTCGACGGGACCCCCAGGGCGTCGGCGAGGCGCCGGGCGTCGCCCGCCAGGTCGGCGCTCGGATAGCGGACGACGGTACGGTCCTCGCTGACGGCCGAGGCGGTGTCCGCGACCGTCTCCTCGAACCCCTTCTCCACCAGCAGGTCGGCCACGGTGCCCGCCCGCCCGGCGGCCGGGGCGAGGGTGTCGGTGCGGGTGCCGTTGAGCACCTGCACCGCGATCTCGGCGTCGGCCGCGGCCGGATCGCCGGATGACTCCCCCGATTCCTCCCCCGATTCCTCCCCCGACCCCTGGCCCGGCTCCTGGCCCGACGCCTCCTGCTCCTGCTCCTTCTTCTGCTTCTCGCCCTTGCCGTCCAGCGCGATGTCCTCGCGGACCAGCCGGAACAGCTTCTCGGCGTCCTCGGTGGGCTCCACGCGCGCCCCCACGTACCGGTTGGGCATCGTGGTCATGGTGATGCGCTCCGGCTTCACCTTGCGCAGCTCGTCGCTGAGGTCGTACAGCTTCTTCACGGTGTCCAGGCCCGGGTCGACCGTGAGCGCCCCGGTGGCCTCCTCGGCGAGCCGGCGCAGCTTGTTCGGGCTGCTCAGGGTGGCGTTCTCGCGCAGCACACGGACCATCGAGTTCATGTACATGTGCTGGGCCTTGGCGCGGGCCAGGTCGCTGCCGTCCTCGAAGCCGTAGCGGGTACGCAGCCACTGCAACGCCTGTTCGCCCTGGACCGGGTGGGTGCCCTTCTCCAGCTTCAGGCCGGAGCCGTGGCCCTGGCCGTCGCGGGAGTGGACGTTGGCGTCCACGCAGACCGGGACGCCGCCGATGGCGTCCGCCATCGCCACCACACCGGCGAAGTCGACCATGACGAAGTGGTCGATGTGGATGCCGGTCAGCTCCTGCCAGGTGGCCACCGTGCAGCCGGGACCGCCGTGGCCGAGGCTCTGGTTGGTCATCGTCCGGCCCTCGCTGGCCGGGTGCACCGTCCCGTCCTCCGGGTCGGTGCACTTGGGTATCTCGACCAGGGTGTCGCGCGGCATGCTCACCACCGACATGTCGCTGCGGTCGGCCGACAGGTGCACCAGCATCTGGACGTCGGCCAGCGGCGCCGACCCGAACGTCTCGCGGGCGCCGCCGAGTTCCTGGTTCTCCGCGCTGTCCCGGGCGTCGGACCCGATGACCAGGATGTTCAGCGGGGTCTGCCCGGCCGCGTTCGGCGTCGGCTCGGCCACCTTGTGGTCGCCGAGGTTCAGCACGTCCTTCTTGATGTTGCCGTTCAGATGCCGGTAGTAGAGGTAACCCGTGCCGGCCGTGCCGCATATGAGCACGGCGAGGGTCACCGCCGTCCAGCGCAGCGCACGGCGCCGCCGGCGGGGCGTACGTCCGCCGCCCCCGGCACCGGGTCCGGCACCGTCCCCGCCACCGCCGTCGGTCCCGCCCTCGGTACCGCCGTCACCGGCCGCCGCGGTGGTCTCCTCCACCTCGACACCGTGCGGCGCCTCCTCGGCCCGCACACTGTCCTGCGTCGTCACTGCCCGTCCCTCCGCACCCCGGGGCGGCGCGGTACGGCCGTCGCCCCTCCCTTGCTCAACTGGCGCACCGCACCTCTGCGGCGGTGGACTTCGTCACGTCCTTGCTGTCGGCCGGGGAGGCGGTGAGTCGCACACCCACCCCCTTGAAGTCCCTGCCGAGGGTCAGCGTCATGGCGGGCAGGCCCTGCGAGTTGGTGACGCTCTCGCCGGGCTTCATCGCCGCGCCGGACAGGCCGAGCAGATCGGCGAGGCGGCGGGCCTGAGCGGCCTGGGCGGGGGCGTACTCCAGCGTCGTACGGCTCAGCTCGGCGGGCGCGTCACCGGCGTTCTCGGATCTGGTGACGCCCGCCACGGTCTGGAGCCAGTTCAGCTCCCGCTGCGCGCTGCCGTCCTCGGCACCGCCGTTCATGACCCGCACCCGCACCTCGGAGGGGTCCGCCTTGGCGCCGTCCAGGCGGGCGGAGACCGAGGCGGCCTCCTTCTTCTGACGCTGCTTCACCTCGGTGAGGGAGACGTCGTCCCGGATCAGGCCGAAGACCTGCGGGGCCTTCGCCTCGTCCACGACCACCGTCGCCTTGACCGTCTCGGCCGGGTTGTCCTTCACCGGCACCGTGGTGAAGGAGATGTTCTTCGTCGGCACCTTCTTCAGCTCCAGGGCGACGTCCTTGAGCGTGCCGACGCTGCCGATGGCGCTGTCCACGGTCAGCGCCTCGGTCGCGGCCTCGGCGAGCTTCAGCAGCTTCGTGGGGCTGGTCAGGGTGTCGCTGGAGGACATCTTGCGCATCAGCGAGCCCAGGAACTGCTGCTGCACCCCGATCCGGTCCAGGTCGCCCTGGTTGCCGAAGCTGTGCCGGGTGCGGACGAAGGCGAGTGCCTGCTCGCCCTCCACCGTGGACTCCCCGGCCGGCAGCTTCAGCTTGGAGTCCTTGTCGTCGACGGCCTTCTCCACGCAGACCTCCACCCCGTCGACCGCCGTGGTCAGCGTCTTGACCGCGTTGAAGTCGGCCATCACGAAGTGGTCCGGTTTGATCCCGGTCGCCGCCTCCACGGTCCGCATGGTGCAGCCGGGGTCCCGGCCGCCCTCGCCGAGACTGCGGTTGAAGCGGACGCCCTGGAGTCCCGGCACGACCGTCTCGGTACCGTCCTCCCGCGTGGTCGGGCAGTCGGGGACGTCGACGATCAGATCGCGCGGGATGCTGAGCGCGGTGGCGTTCGTACGGTCCTCGGAGACGTGCAGCAGGATGTTGGTGTCGGCGTGGCCGACGCTGCCGGCGTCGCCGTACCCCTCGTTGCCCGCGCCGGTGCGCTTGTCGGTGCCGATGACGAGGATGTTGAACGCCTCGTCCTTGCGGAAGCTGCCGGCGCCCGCGTCGCCGACGTCCGTGGTGGAGACGTTGCCTTCCAGGTGCTTGAGGTAGAGGTAGCCGCCGGTGCCGGCCGCGAGGACGACGAAGGCCATGGTGCCGCCGCCCCACAGCAGGACCTTCCTGCCCCTGGTCCCGCCCTTGCCCGGGCCCTTGCCCTTGCCCGCGGGCTGTTTCTTCGCCGGCCGGCGTCCGCGCCCCGGCGGTTCCTCCTCGGGGGCGCCCCGGCGTCTGCGCGGCGGCGGGACCTGGCGG